>CAYNGG010000114.1:0-10837 GCA_964396575.1 uncultured Desulfobacteraceae bacterium
ATCATGTCCCGGAGCGTCCCTCCGGGCTGGTATGTTTCGCCCCTCCGGGGCTCCCATTCCCTCAAATGCAGAGGCAGCCCCCCCGTGGCTGCCCTCGTGACGGTGCCGGCAAAGCTTATGCGGACTCGGGGGCCGGGGGGAGGGGTTCGGAATTTATTCCGAGGCGGGGCTGCCCGAGGCCATCGGCAAGGTCATGTGGAAAGTCGCCCCGGCGCCGGGGGATGATTCCGCCCAGACCGTTCCGCCGTGCTTATCGACGATCATTTTGGTGATGGACAGGCCGAATCCGATCCCCTGGGCCTTGGTGGTGAACAGCGGCTCGAAGACCTTGTCCAGCTTTTCCGATGGAATCCCCGGGCCGGTGTCCGACAGGGTCAGCTCGACAAAACGGCCGTCCACGACCCGGCCCCCCAAGATCAGCGTGCCCTCGCCCTCCATGGCCTGGAGCGCATTCATGATCATATTCTTGAGCGCCATCCCGATCTGCTGACCGTCCACTTCCACCCAGATCCTATCCTCCGGGATTTTCCGGACCACCTCGACCGATTCCGGAACCGCGTTGCTCTGGATCGCGTCATTGATAAGGTCGGCCATGGCGTGGGGTTTTGTTTTGGGGGGCTCCATCCGAGTCAGGTTGAGCAGGCTTTCGATAATATCGGTGGCCTTTCGGACATTGTTGTGGACTCTTTCGATGCATTCATTGAGCTTTTCGTCACGGCCGGCGGTCCTTCGCTTCATGAGATAGACGGAGCTGTCAACGACCGCGAGGGGATTGCGAATCTCATGGGAGATGCTCCCCGCCAAATGGCCCAACACGGCCAGGCGCTCCTTGACGAGCAGCTCATCCTGGGCCGAGCGGAGCTCACGGGTCCGGTCCTCGACCATTGCTTCCATCCGCTCCGAATAGGTCTCACTGACCAGCCAGAGGACGGTGAAGGCAATGAGAATCAACATGAGATTCGTGCTGACCGCGCCCAGGCTATGTATCATTCCGGCCGTCATGAAATCGAAAAGCGGCTCCGCGTTCAGCGTCCAAATAATCCGGTAGGCGAAATAAAGGTCGATTGCCAGAAACGTCATGGCGAGCAGAAGGACCGGATGGCGTCTGGATTGCGTCCAGCTCCGAAACAGCCCGTAGCCGGGAATGGCAAACAGAACCGCGACACATGTTGAGTATGCCAGAATCCGGGCGTTGACGTCAGGCACCACATAGGTAAAAAAAACCAGACAGAAGACCAGGACGCATAGAAACAGGGTGCTGACATATTTCTCCCAGGGCAGGGTAACGCCCAGGAAGCGGAACAAGCCCCTGTAGATCAAAAGGAGGCCTATGTAGCTGGCCGAATTGGCGATCACGATTGACGCGAAATCGCTGATGAAATGGCGCAGGCTAAGCAGAAGACTGCCGGCGCTCCCTAACAGAAATCCGAATCCAATGGCCGATATACCGACGAATCCCTTGTGCTTACGCGAGTATTGGAATAGCACCATTCCGAATACGGCGTAAATGACGCCGGAAAACAACGAGATCGTCCGAAAATCAAGCGAAATCCCCATGCGGGTGATAATCCTTTGGATGCATTATGAATGGGTTATCTTCAGCTCATGCTGACCAGGACCACGATGGTCCTTTAAACAAAGCTCCTCGCCTTTGTCAAACGCTTTTTGGCATTTTTTCAGGAAGTTTCCCGCATTCGCCGGGTCGTGTCCTTATGCGCGCCCCGGCCCAGTCGCCCGCTAATCCCCGGTAAGCTCGAGAGGAGCTGGATCGGGATGTCGGGCAATTCACACTTCACACTCATCCAGAATTTCCCTGACTTTTTCAGTCAGGGCGTGGACCGAAAACGGCTTCTGAATGAAGTGGGGGGTCCGCTCCGTCACTCCCCGGTTGGAGATCACGTCGTCGTTATAGCCGGACATGTAGAGCACCTTAAGGTCCGGGTGGCTTTGGGATGCGTGATCGTAGAGCTGTCTGCCGTTCATCCCGGGCATCACCACGTCGGTGAGGAGCAAGTGAACGGGCCCTTCGTGACGGGCCAAGATCTCGAGGGCTTCGGTGCCCGACTCCGCTTCCAGGACGGTGTAGCCCTGGCCCGTCAATATGGTGGCGGCCAGACCCCGAACCAGCTCGTTGTCTTCCACCAGGAGAACGGTTTCCGCGCTGGCGGCCGCCTTGGCCGCGTCACGGCGTGGCGGGGTTTCGGAGACATCGTCGGGTGTCTCGGATCCGACATGCCGGGGCAGATGGATCGTAAAGCAGCTCCCCGCTCCCGGCTCGCTGTCAACGCAAATCCGGCCCCCGTGCTGCTTGATGATTCCATAAACGATGGACAAGCCCAGGCCGGTGCCCTTGTCATGTTCCCGGGTCGTGAAAAAGGGCTCGAAGAGGTGAGCCCGGATGTTATCGTCCATGCCGTAGCCGGTGTCGATGACATTCAGCAGAACATGAGGACCGGGGGTTAGGTTATCGTGAGGATCCGCGAGCTCCGCGGCCAGCTCGACGGTCCCGGTCTCGAGGGTGAGGGCCCCGCCCATCGGCATGGCCTCCTGAGCATTGACCGCCAGGTTCATGATCACCTGCTCCAACTGGCCGACGTCGCCGGCCACTTTTGGCAGGCCGGGGGAAAGGTCGAACCGGATGTCGATGTCTTCCCGTATGGTGCGGCGGAGCAGGGGCGCGAAGCTTTCCACCAGGGTATTGAGGTTCACCGGCTTCAAGGTCAGGGGCTGGCGCCGGCTGAAGGCCAGAAGCTGCTGAACCAGGTCCCGGGCCCGAAGGCTGGCCTTGACGATTTCCTCGGCCTGCCACCGCCGCTGCGTCTCCTCGCCGGCGGCGTCCGCCAGCATCTCCGCGAATCCGAGGATCGGGGAGAGGAGGTTGTTCAGGTCGTGGGCCACGCCTCCGGCCAGGCGGCCCACCGACTCCAGGCGCTGGGCCTGCTGAAACTGTCTTTCCAGCCGAGCGTTTTCCGCTTCGGCCCGTTTCCGGTCGGTGATGTCGGTGTGAGTACCCACCAGCCGGGTGGCCCGGCCGTTCGATGCCCGGGCCACCGCCTTGCCCCGGGCCTGAATCCACCGCCAGTCTCCCTCGCGGGTTTGCATCCGAAACTCGACCCGGAAGCTGTCGGTCCGGTTTTGGATGCAGGCGGTAGGGACCCTGACAGCCGGCTTCCGGTCGTCCGGGTGAATCCGGTCGGACCAGGCGGAGATCTGGCTGGGGAGCTCGTCGGGACCGAACCCCAGCATGGCGGCGCAGGACGGGCTGAAATAGACCGCCCCGGTCTCGACGCTCCAGTCCCAGATCCCGTCCCGGCTGGCTTCCATGGCCAGTTGGAATCGCTCTTCGCTCACCCGGAGCGCCGCCTGGGCTTGATCGAGCTTCCGCTCCGTCTCCAGCTCCCGGAAGACCCGGTTGAAAACCTTGGGGAGGAGCTCGGTGAGGTTCGCCCCTTTGACCAGGTATTCCCGGGCCCCGAGCTTCATCATCTCGACGGCGACCGTCTCGTCCCCGTGCCCGGTCATGGCCACGAACGGGAGGGTTTGGCCCCGGTCTTTGAGGGTCCGGACCAGCTCGGTGCCCGTCATGTCGGGAAGCTGTTGGTCGAGGAGCAAAACCTGGTTCGGGTCCGCCATCACCCGATCCGCCGCCTCAGCCCCGGTCATAACGCCCTCAGCGTCGAATCCGGCCCGTTTGAGGATTTTCCGGGCAACGAGATTGAGCCCCTCGTCATCCTCCACCACCAGGACCCGGCGGGGGCCGGGGTCCGCTCCGTTCGGCGGCGCGTCTGCTTTCATCATTCCGCCCCCTCGTCCCCGTTGATGGTCGGTACCTGGACCACCGCCAGAAACAGCCCCAATTGCCGCACGGCGTTGACAAAGCTGTCGTAGTCGATGGGCTTGGTGATGTAGCTGTTGCACCCGAGCTCGTGACACCGATCCACCTCACGGGGGTCGTCGGTGGTGGTGATCATGACCACCGGGAGCTTCCGGAGCTCCGGGTCGGCCTTGATCCGCTCCAGAACCTTAACCCCGTCCACCTTGGGCATCCGGATGTCCAGGAGCAGGACGTAGCCGGTCTTCGATTCACGGTGGGGCCCGTTGCCCGTCCGGAAGAGAAAGTCGAGGATCGCCTGGCCGTCCGAAAACATTATTATCTCGTTGACAATGCCGGCGCGGGCCAGGTTTTTCCGGATCAACCCCGCGTGTCCCGGGTCATCCTCCGCCACCAGAATTACCACATCTCGGTGCATGGTCGTCCGTCCTTTCATTGATTCTCGCTTTCACCCACCACACCAGGGCGCGGGAAGGTTACGGTGAATCGGCTCCCCTCTCCGGGCGCCGAGTTTACCTGGATCTCGCCGTTCAGCCGGCCCATGATCCGTCGAACAATAGTCAGCCCCAGCCCCTCGCCATCATTGCGGGAAGGGTCGAGCCGGTGGAAGATCTCGAAGATTTTCTCCTGATGGTCCGGCGCGATGCCGACGCCGTTGTCGTCGATATGGTAAACGGCCCGGTCTCCCTCGGGATGGCCGCTGATCCGGATGACGCCGGGACGGGCCGGGTCAAGGTACTTGATGGCGTTGTCCAGGAGGTTCGAGAAGACCTGCCCCACCTGAACCGGGTCCCCTTGACAAGGCGGGAGGTCGTCCACCGTCAGGGTCGCTCCGGACTCCCGGATGGTGATGTCCACCGCGTCAACGGCCCGGGCCACCAGCGCGTTCATGTCCAGGTTCGATAAGAAAAGGGCGGCCCGCCCGGAGCGGGAGAGGCGGAGCAGTCCCGTCAGCAGAGTGTCCATCCTCGAGGCGCTGGCCCGGATGAAGCGAAGGGCTTCCGGGATCTCGACATCCATGATCCCGGCAATTCGGGGATCGGCGGCCGCATCGCCCAGGGCGGCCCGGAGGTCCTCGATTTCGTAGGCCAGCTCCCGACTGTACCCGTCGATGTTGACCAGGGGGGACCGGAGATCGTGTGAGGCCACATAGACCACCTGCTCCAGCTCGGCGTTCTTTTCCTTCAGAGCGGCATGGAGCCGGGCCCGTTCCGCATCGGCCTGCTTTCGCTCGGTGATGTCCCGGACAATGGAGAGGACCAGGTCCCGGCCCCCGAGCCGCATCCGCCGGTTGTGGATCTCAACCGGCACGATGGCTCCATCCCGGTGTCGGTCGAGACTTTCGAAAAAGGGTCCCCGGTCGAGCTCCGCCAGGATCACACCACTTCTTTCGGCTCCGCCCCCATCCGCCTGGAGATCGCCCACGGTCATGGACAGGAGCTCGTCGCGGCGGTAACCGAGCATCTGGCAGGCGGCGGCGTTGGCGTCGAGGATCTCGTCGTCCAAAGACTCGATGAACATGGCGTCGGGGGCCTCTTCGAAGAGCTGCCGGAACCGGGCCTCGCTTTCGGTCAGTGCCGCCTCCATCTCCTTCCGGTCGGTGATATCCACCACGCTGCCCAGGAAGTAGATCGGCGTCCCAGCCGCGTCCCGGACCAGGTTGGCGTCCAATACCCCATGGACGGTCCGGCCGGATCGGGTGATAAAGCGCTTCTCCATCCGGAAATGGTCGATCTCCCCCGCCGCCAGCCGGGACTGTTTTTGGAGGTTCTCCGCCACCACCTCCGGGTGGGTAATCTCCCGGAGGTGCCTGCCGATCAGCTCCGCCTCCGAATACTCGAGCATCCGGCAGTAAGCCTCGTTGGCCCCCTCGATTTTAAACGACAGGGAGACCCGGGCCACGCCCACGGCCATATTTTCGTAAATCCGGCGGAACCGCTGCTCGCTTTCCAGACGCGCCACCTGAGCCCGCTTCCGCTGGACGATCTCGAAGGTCACGTCGGCCAGGTAGGTCACCACCTCGACGTCCGGGGTCGTGTAGTCGATCGGCTTGTTCCCCACCCCGAGGATCGCCACCACCCGGCCCTCCCGGAGGACCGGGACCACCAGCTCCCGGACCACCGGCGCATGCCCATCCGGCAGCCCGCGTTTCTGAGGCAGCCCGGCGTAGTCGTTGTGGATCACCGGGGCTCTCGTCCGGACACAGTCCACCCAGACCCCGGCATCGGCCACCGGGTAGTGCATCCCCCGTCCATTGATCTGGCGGAATTCCCGGACCGTCCGGGTGGACCATTGTTGGAGCGTCAGGGTCCGCTCATCGGCCGACACAAAATGGTAGAACCCCACCGGGCTGTCCATCAGCTCGCCCGTCAGGTCCAAAGCCCGCGTCAGAAAATCATCCTCGGAATGGTCCTCCGCGTACTCGATGAGCGCCAGCCAGGTCTCCATCAGGCGGAAAGTTTGCTCCGTCGTAGGACTGAGGGCCCCGGTTCGGGTCCCCTTGGCAGGCCCGTGAGCGGCCATCCCGCCCGCTTTCCGTCTGACTGTTCCGTTATCTTTGCCCGTCATTACGGTTTCC
Source organism: uncultured Desulfobacteraceae bacterium (assembly GCA_964396575.1). GTDB lineage: Bacteria > Desulfobacterota > Desulfobacteria > Desulfobacterales > JAABSP01 > CAYNGG01. The sequence continues at coordinate 6,411 of CAYNGG010000114.1, forward strand.
TTTCCGCCACGCAGTCGTTATAGACCTCAAGCCTTATTATCATAACCGGCGCCAAACCAAAACCACAACAGGCGGGAAATCCAGACCCGACCCCCCTGCCCCGCCCTTGACCATTTACCAAAGATGGGTATAGATCAGATGGGCCTTGATCATCGTTTCGGGCAGTCTTAGCTCAGTGCCCATCCATGTGGAAGCGGCTTCCAGCCGCTAATTTCAGCGGCGGGATGCCGCTGCCACATTTCATGCGGGTTTATCCTCGGAATATCAGATATAAGTCAAGCCGATGGCGTGATAGAATGCTTCGTGCGCCTCCGTCTCGACCACATTGTCGAATTTCTGAATAGACACCAGGAGGGTCAAATGGAAACTCTGATACTCGACGCGGACGGCATGACCCTGGACGACCTTGCGGCAATCGCCTGGAACGGGGTCCGGGTGATGTTGAGCAGCGCGGCCCGGGATCGGATCACCCGGACCCGGGCCTTAGTGGACCAATGGGTGGCTGAGGAGCGGACGATTTACGGGATCACCACCGGCTTCGGCGCCCTGAGCGACGTCACCATTTCCCGGGAGGACGCCCGGCAGCTTCAGGAGAACATCCTCATGAGCCACGCCGCGGGGGTTGGCGAGCCTTTTGATCCGGCGACGGTCCGGGCCATCACCGCCCTGCGGATCAAGGACCTGGCCCGGGGCCATTCGGGCATCCGGCTCGAAACCGCCGAGGCCCTGACCGAGATGATCAACCGGGGCATCCAGCCGGTCATTCCCCGGAAAGGGTCGGTGGGGGCCAGCGGCGACCTGGCGCCTTTGGCCCATCTGGGACTGGTCCTCATCGGCCGGGGAGAGGCAACCTTAGACGGGGAGCGGATGTCTGGGGCCGAGGCTTTGCGCCGGGTCGGTCTGGCGCCCGTCCGGCTGGAGGCGGCCGAAGGGCTGGCTCTGGTCAACGGAACCCAGGTGATGACGGCGGTGGGCGGCTTAGCGGTCCACGACGCGCTCCGCCTGGCCCGGCTGGCTGACGTGGCCGCCGCCATGAGCCTCGAGGTCCTCATGGGGAGCCGGACCGAGCTCGACCCCCGGATTCACGAGGTCCGGCGCCATCCGGGTCAGGCGGTGGCGGCGGACAATCTCCTCCGGATCACCGCCAACAGCGAAATCGTCACCTCCCACAAGGACTGCCGCCGGGTTCAGGACGCCTACACGCTCCGCTGCTCGCCCCAGGTCCATGGGGCCAGCCGGGACGCGATCCGGTATGCCGCTACGGTCATCGAGACCGAGATGAACGCCGCCACCAACAACCCGCTCATTTTCGCCGACACCGAGACCTTTCTGCTCGGGGGCAACTTCCACGGCCAGCCCGTGGCCCTGGCCCTCGACTTTCTGGGGATAGCGGCGGCGGAGCTGGCCAACATCTCGGAGCGGCGGATCGAGCGGCTGATCAACCCCAAGCTCAGCGGCCTGCCCGCCTTTCTGGTGGCTGACGGGGGGCTGAGCTCCGGGTTCATGATCACTCAGTACACGGCCGCCGCCCTGGTCTCCGAAAACAAGGTCCTGGCGCATCCGGCCAGTGTCGATTCGATTCCCACCTCCGCCAACAAGGAGGACCACGTCTCCATGGGCACCATCTCGGCCCGGAAGGCCCGGGAGATCGTGGACAACGCCACCGATGTGATCGCCATCGAGCTGCTCTGCGCGGCCCAGGCCCTGGACATCTTCACCAACCTGAAGCCCGGCGACGGCACTCGGGCCGCCTACGAGACGATCCGAACCGCCATATCCCACATGGACTCCGACCGTCTTATCTCCGAGGACCTGGCCGCCATCAAGCAATTGGTGACCAGCGGAAAGATCCTCGCGGCGGTGGAAGAGGTGGTGGGAAGTGTGCGGTAAGAAGTGGGAAGTGTGAAGTTTGAAGTGGGAAGTGTGAAGTGGGAAGTGGGAAGTGGGAAGTGGTGGTCGAGCCACGCTCCAAACTTCAAGCTTCAAGCTTCAAAAGATTGATCCGGCGGCCGGGACGGTCTATAGTGGGCCGTGTCGCTGTGTGGCGGCATTGTGCCGGCACGGCGATACAAAAACCGGGGCCGAATAGTTTGTGTTCATCCAGAAACAGGTAACATCCATGCATCCAGCCACATTCCGGGTGACTCACCCGTCCGGCAGTCAAACGTGGATCGCCCGATGGTCTGACAGGCTCAGGCGATTGATCAAGGCCACGTGGCTTTTCATCTGGGCTTCGGCCGCCACCCTGCTGGTGGTCGGTCCCATCGTGATCGCCAGCCTGAGCGGCGGCACCGGAAACGAGGCTTTCCGGCTGTGTCGCTTCTGGTCCCAATTGTTTTTCACCGCCTGCCGGGTCCGGGTCCGATGCCGGGGAAAGGCGAATACCGTTTTCGGCCGGAAATATGTGATCGTCAGCAACCACCAGTCTCATCTGGACGCCCCGGCCCTCATCATCTCCCTGAAAATTCAGTACCGGACGGTGGTCAAGGAAGAGCTCGGACGAATTCCCGTTTTCGGGCTGGCGCTTCGGAAAGCCCGAAACATCTTCATCGACCGGCGGGACCACGGTGCGGCCATGACATCCATCCGAAACGGGGTGGACCAGCTCCCGCCGGGAGTCGGGATAATGTTTTTTCCCGAAGGCACCCGGTCTCCGGACGGCCGCCTCCGGCAGTTCAAGCTCGGGGCCTTCAAAGTGGCCATCGAGAAACGCCTGCCGGTGCTCCCGGTGACGATCAACGGAACCCGTCGGCTGATGCCCAAGGGGAGCCTCGATTTCCGGCCGGGAACCGTGGATGTGATCGTCGCCCCGCCCATTGCACCGGACCACCCGGCCTTTTCGGACGCCGAAACCCTGGCCCGGGCCGCCCAAGCGGCGGTGGCGGCAAATCGACCGGCGGATGACGAGCGCCTGACATGATCGGGCCGGGGCCAATGTCCATCAGGACGCCGCGATAGCTTTTAGCCTATATTCAGGAGATACGTAAAATTCTATGAAAACCATTCTTTGTGGCGCGGGCCAGTACAGCCGGGACCTGATCGAAAGGCTGGACGAGACCTGGTATATCGTCCTCATCGACCCGTCGGCCCAGCGGCTGACCGAGCTGGTCAACCAGTATCCCATCATCTACCAGACCGTGGAGGGCGATGCATCCAGCCCGGTGATTTTGGAGAAGGCCGGGCTGTCCGAGTCCGATTTCGTTCTGGCGCTCACCGACGACGACGCGGTCAACCTCGCGATCGTCCGCTTTGCCCGGGAGGCGGGCGTCATCCACATCCTCGCCCTGGTCCACGACCCGGACCAGGAGTCCGACTTCCAGGAGGCGGGGGCCCGGACGCTTATGCCGGCAAGGCTGGTGGGCCGAACCATTCATCACTATCTCCAGGACCCCCGGCTCAACGTGGTCTCCATCGGCCGGGGGCACGGCGAGGTGGTGGAAGTGGAAGTGACCCGGCAAAACTGGGTGGTGGGACTTTCGGTGGCCGCTTTTGAAAACCCGGAATGGCGGGTGACGGCCCTTTTTCGTGAGGGCGAGCTGGTCTTTCCGGACATCGACACCGATATTCGAGAGGGGGACCGGCTGGTGCTGTTGGGCCGGCGGGACTTCTTCAAAGGCGTCTGCTCCCTGATGGAATGTACTCATCTCCCCTTCCCTCTCACCTACGGCCGGGGGATTCTGCTGTTTATTGACACGCGGGATGGGGAGGGGCTTTCCGAGACCATCGCTGAAACCATGTACCTGGCCCCCAACACCCGGGCCGGGCACGTCACCGTGATGCACCCCGACGGACACCCGGATATCGGAGACCGGCTCCGGGAATGGTCCGGGCGGGTGGAGATCCGGACCTGCGCGGTCAGTGACCGCCCGCTGGCATCCATCAAGTCCCTTGGCGAGTCGGAGAGCATCGGCTTATTTGTTATCCGGCGGTTTGAGAAATCCTTTTTCAAGTCCCTTGCAAAGCCCGAAATCATCGCCATGGCCCATTCCCTGCCCGGCCCATTGCTCATTTCCCGCCACAGCCACCCGTACAGGAAGATCCTGGTCCCCTTCAACGGAACCCGGATGTCGGTGCGGGCCGTGGAGACGGCCATGGACCTGGCCGAGCAGCTCCGGGGTGAGGTGGACGCGGCATTTGTCCGGGAACCGGCCTATATCCACAGTGACGAGGAGGCTTCTCCTGACTCCGTTTTCGACCCGGTTCGCGAGCTGTCTCACGTTCACAAGACCTCGGTGGGCGAAATCATCTTGGATGGGAACCCGGTCCGGGAGCTGGTCAAGCTCGCCGAGGATTACAACCTGATGGTCATCGGGTCCACCTCTCGAAACAAGGAGCTGCTCTCGCCCCATGTGGGCGAGCTGCTGGTGGAAAAGGCGGCCCCGTCGGTTCTCATTCTCACCTCTTGAGGAATTGGTGATTGATGATTG
>CAYNGG010000115.1:0-8626 GCA_964396575.1 uncultured Desulfobacteraceae bacterium
TCAGGCTCACTAAAAAGGTCAAATTGTCTGATGATATTTTCCAGGCTCGTTCGGCTTAAAACCTGTTGCTTAATGGTATCGACCCGTGAGTTAATATCTGAATCTACGATGGACTGGACGTATTGGGTTGGAACTCGTTGGGGTTCCACAAGGATCAATGTCCGCGCCTCATAAACCCGCGGTACCGTGATTGACATATACATTCCGGCCGAGAGGGTAAAAATTAAAGGAATGATGACTAACCATCGGAGCTTGATGGTCAACTGCAAATAATGATCAATTTTATCGAGAATCTGATTATCCATGATTTCTTTCTCTCATTATCCGTCCAAGTGCCTCGGAAAGAACCCTTACCTTCCCTTATGTTAGTAAACATGCTATCGTTAACAGCAAATCATTTTAAATGTTTTTAGCTCGATTGGCAAGCGTAATATAATCCATCCCCGATTGTCGGTTGACATCGGGGCCGCCCCGGTGCAAAACGTCTATTCTGGTTGACTCCGGGGCGGCCGATGCTGCCCCATTGAAATGGACTCAAACGATTGACGGAGGAGCGTAACCGATGCAGACAAACCGAATCCACAACTTCAACCCGGGCCCCGCGGCCCTGCCCCTTCCCGTCCTGGAAGAAATCCGGGAGAATTTCCTGAACCTTGACGGCACCGGCATGTCGATCACCGAGATCAGCCATCGCTCAAAGACCTTTGACGCCATCATGGACGATGCGATCGACCGGACCCGTCGGCTTCTGGGCCTCGGCGAGGACTTCGAGGTCCTCTTTCTCCAGGGCGGCGCGAGCATGCAGTTCTGCATGGCGCCCATGAATTTCCTGGGAGACGGCGATACCGCCGATTACGTCAACACCGGCACCTGGTCCACCAAGGCCATCAAAGAGGCGAAGATCCAGGGCAAAACCGTCCAGGTGGTGGCGTCTTCGGAAGACCGGGATTTTTGTTATATCCCTGATAACGTTAACTTTACTGGGGGTGCCGTTTACGCCCACATCACCTCCAACAACACCATCAAGGGGACCCAATGGGCGGAATTTCCCGACACCGGCGGAGTGCCGCTGATCTCCGACATGTCCTCGGACATCCTGTCCCGGCCCTTTGACCCGGCGCCCTTCGGGCTGATTTACGCCGGGGCCCAGAAGAACATCGGTCCGGCCGGGGTCTGCATGGTCATTATCCGGAAGGATTTTCTCGAGCGGGGCCCCGAGACTCTGCCCACCATGCTCCGATATACGACGTTCGCGGACAAGAAGTCGATGTTCAACACGCCCCCGTGTTTTGCCATTTACACGGTTCAACTGGTCCTCAAGTGGCTGGAGGAGACCGTTGGCGGCCTGTCGGCCATGGCGGAGATCAATGGGCGGAAGGCGGACCGGCTTTACGGCTTTATCGATTCGAGCCCGTTTTACCGGGGGACCGCCGACGTGGGGAGCCGGTCCCGGATGAACGTGACCTTCCGGCTGACCGATGAATCCCTGGAAGGGCGGTTTATCGCCGAGGCGGCCGAGGCCGGCCTTGGGGGCCTCAAGGGGCACCGGTCCGTGGGCGGGTGCCGGGCGTCCATCTACAACCCCACGCCGGAGACGTCGGTGGAGGCCCTGGTGGACTTCATGAAGACCTTTGAGGCGAAAAACGGCTAGCCCGTAGAGACCTCCGAGGTTTCCAAAAAAAATTATAAACATCGGAGGTCTCTGGGCTTATCCCGAATCCTTGCTTATCTCAAATCCTTGTTCAGGGCCGCTCGCCGAGAATCCAGGCCCGGAGCCGGTCGCGCTCAACGACACGGGCGGCAAACCCCGCCCCCTTCATCATCTCGACGATGGCAAGCGGCGGGTGGAACCGGCTCCGCATCCGGAAGATCCGTTCGGTCCGGGCCACGCCGCGAATGATCCAGCGGTCGATGTCCGGCTCCTCGACCACCAGGATGCCGCCCGGGCGGAGCACCCGGGCCAGCTCCGCGAGGGTCCGGCGCTGGTCGATGAAATGGTGGAGGGCATCGACCACCAGTGCCCGGTGGAAGGTGCCGTCCGGAAAGGGGAGCGCCTCGGATTGGGTTGCCACCGGGTGAAGTGTCGGAACGGTTTTCTTCCGAACCTGGCGAAGCATGGGCAGGGAGAGATCCCCCACCACGGTCGTGTCGGTCAGGCCGGCCAGAGCCCCGGCCACCCGGCCGGTTCCACCGCCGATATCGAGCAGCCGGCCGGGGGCGGGGAGCCCGAGGAAACGCTTCAAACGGCGCGGGCTCGGACGGTGAAGGACCCATTCATAAACAGGGGCCAGCAGGTCGAAATGGTCGATCAAGCGTTCTCCTCCCAATCCGGCCCGCCCAGCGGGGGGGACATCTCAACGGGCCGTTGCCGCGGAAGCGTAATATAGAAGGTGCTGCCCCCGCCCACCGCTGAATCCAGCCACACCGAGCCCCTGAGCTTGGATAAGGCTTTGCGGACAATGGACAGCCCGATCCCGGTCCCTTCGTATTCATCTCTGGTGTGGAGCCGGTCGAAGACCCCGAAAATCTGCTCGTGGTAGGCCGGGTCGATGCCGATCCCGTTGTCCCGGATATAGAGCTCGTAGGCGTCGGGGGGAACCGACCGCCATCCCAACTCGATGCGGGGAACCTCGGCATGGTTGAACTTGACCGCGTTGGTGATCAGGTTCTGAAGCACTTGCCGAAGCAGGACCGGGTTGGCCTCCACATCCGGCCAGTCATCGGCCATCTCCACCCTGACCGCCGCCGCCGGCTTGATGGCGTTCAGCGTGTCCCGGATGGAGTCCCCGATGTTGACCCGCTCCCGGTCATCCGACCGGCGGTCGATCCGGGACAGCTCCAGAAGGTCGCTGATGAGGGCATTGGCCTCATCCACGGCCGACTTCAGGCCGTCGAGATACCGCCGGGGATCGCCGGTCAGCTCCTCGCCCAGATCCTCTTGTAAAAACCGGACATAATTCTGGATGGCCCGCAAAGGGGCTTTCAGGTCGTGGGAGACCACGAAGGCGTACTGGGACAGCTCGGCGTTCAGGGTCTCCAGCTCCTCGGCTTTCTCTTGAAGGGCCTGATGGGTCCGGCGAAGGGCCTCCTCGGTACGCTTTTCCTCGGTCACGTCGGTCAGCGCACACCGGAGCAGCGAAGGCTCCGGTTCGTCGGCATCCGGCTCCGGCACGGCGAAACTGATCAGCTTGGCGTCGAACCGCTCCCCGGACTTGGCTTTCATGCTCAGCTCGCAGGACCGGATGCCGCCGTCGCCGTCGAGCACCGCTTGCCGATGGCGGAAAAAGGTCTCGTGGGACCGGGGGGTCATGAAGAGGGTGAACGGCTTTCGCGTCAGGTAACGACGCTCCATGCGGAGCATCCGGGCCAGGGTCATGTTGGCATCGAGGATTACCCCGTCCCGGTTGACGGTGAGGTACCCGATGGGCGCGAATTCGTAGAGCTCGGCAAACCGGTCCCGGGACTTGAGGAGCTCCTGCTGAGCCCGCCGCAGCTCCTCGTTCTGAATTTCCAGCTCGACCTGATGCACGAGCAGCTCATGGATCAACTCGTCCGGGGATTTGGAGTCGAGGTCGGCTTTGAGCTCCGGGTCCGATCGGACCCGCGCTTCGGCCAGATATCTCAAAGTCTTTTCCGATTCGCTCACTTGGCTGTTCCTCCCGCTTGGCCCCCCTCGCCCTCGGAAAGCGACCCGAGCCGGGCTTTGAGGGCCTCGATTTCAGCGGCCTGCTCCCGGATGATCGCCTGGAGGTCCGCCTCCCGCTGCTCCCCTTGCCGGGTCTGGGCTTTTTGCTCGGTGATGTCCTCGAAGTAGGAGACGAAATAGGCCTCCCGGGGGCTGAAAGCCGTAATCCGATACCACCGGTCGATGCCCTCGACGTACTGGTCGAACCCGGTCGTCTCGCCGGTGAGCGCCACATCGCTGAATCGATGCAGATTCTCGAGCTTAATCGGGGTTAAGCGTGATTTCGTTTCCCGAATCCGCCGGCCGATCAGTCTATCCTTCCTGAGCCCGAATAGGTCCTCGAACGGCTCATTGACGTCGATAAAGACGAAATCCACCGGGCTTCCCTCGTCGTCCAGGATAATCCGGTGATAAGCCATGGCGTTGGGGAGGTTCCGGAAAAAGGCCCGGTACATGTTCTCGCTTTCGGCGAGGGCCTGCTCGGTTTCCACCTTCTCGGTGATATCGATGAAGGTGATGACGATACCCTTAATATAGTTGTCCTTGGTCCGATAGGGATGAATCCGGAGCATGTACCACTTCCCGTCCTTGGACCGGACGTCCTTTTCCACCGGCACCAGGGTCTTCAGGACCCGGTCAACGTCGGAAACGAGGTTTTCGTCGGTGATATTGTGGGTGATGTGGTTGATGGGCCGGCCCACGTCCATGTCGATCAGGTTTACCGTCCGGGTGATGGCCGGGGTGAACTTTCGGATGAGGAGGTTCTTGTCCAGGAAGATGGTCCCGATCTCGGTGCTGGCGAGAAGGTTGTTCATGTCGTCGTTGAGCTCTACCAATTCCTGGATCTTGGCCTGGTATTCGGCGTTGACGGTGATCAGCTCCTCATTGACCGACTGGAGCTCCTCGTTGGTGCTCTGGAGCTCCTCATTGGCCGACATCAGCTCTTCGTTGGTGGCTTGAAGCTCCTCGTTGGTGGTCTCCAGCTCCTCGATGGTGGCCTGGAGGTTCTCCCGGGTGTATTGAAGCTCCTGCTCGAGGTCCTCTATCCGCTGACGGGCCTGATGAGAGACGTCGATCACCTCCACACGACCCGCCTTCTCGGCCTTTTCCGGGGACACATCCTCAAAGGTAATCAGCGTCAGCCGCTGGTTGTAGAGGTGGTCCTCGATGGGCCGGACCCGGAGGTTGATGGTAGCCGTCCGCTTGCCTTCCCGAACCCGGATGTTCTGGTAGATCACCTCCTCGTTGTCCTTGGCGGCCTTGTGCATGGCCGTGCTCAGAGTGGCGGACAGGTCCTTTCGCATCAGGTTGACCACATCGAAATTGGCCTCTCCCGTGGGGATTTTGAGAAACCGGTTGACATCTCCAAAAATCACCAGCGGCTCGTTCTTTTCGGTGATGGCGACGCTGGCCGGGACGTAGAGCTCGATGAGAAGGTCCTTGACGCTGTCGATGACCTTGCGGCGGATGCTGTGAGCGGATGTCTCCGGGCGGGCTCCGTCGCGGTTCTGGACATAAGCCTGGATGGGGGTCACCTGGGCGGTCTGGCCGATGGGAACCCGCCGGTCGGAGATGTAACAGTAGATCTTCCACCGGTGATTGATGCCGCTGAATTGGGCGCCGTACTCGCCGACGGTCTCGCTGGAGCCGAGAAACAGATAGCCGTTGGTCTTCAGGGAAAACTGAAAATAGGACAACAGCTTTTTTTGGGCCTCGGGGGTCAGGTAGATCAGGAAATTCCGGCAGGAGATGAGGTCGATCTTGTTGAAGGGCGGGTCTTTGATGGCGTTGTGCCGGGCAAAAATGACCATTTCCCGGATGTCTTTGATGATCTGGAATTTGTTGCCCATCTTGGTGAAGTACCGGGCGATCATGTCATTGGGCACGTCGGCGATGATGCTCTGGCTGTAGATCCCCTCCCCGGCCACGCTGATGGCGCGAGGGTCCACGTCGGTGGCAAAGATCTTCACGTTGGTGGGTTTTCCGACGTTTTCCATGTACTTTTTGATGAGCATGGCCAGGCTGTAAGGCTCCTCGCCGGTGGAGCACCCCACGGACCAGCACCGCAACGGCTCGTTTGCCGGTTTTTCGTGAAAAATGGCCGGGATGACCGTCGATTCGATGATCCGGAAGGCCTCCGGGTCCCGGAAAAAGCTCGTCACCCCGATGAGGAGCTCCCGGTGAAGGGTATCCAGCTCGCCAGGGGATTCCCGCAGTAACCGGGTGTAGTCGCCCACGGTGTCGATCTGATTGATGCTCATCCGCCGCTCGATCCGCCGGTTGACGGTGGTGAGCTTGTACAAGGAAAAATCGACCCCGCTCCGCTCCTTGAGCAGCCCCAGGGCCTCGTTCAGATAGTTGACCTTTTCCTGGGGCAGGTCCCCGGACTCATCAGACCGGGCGGAATAGGGATGCTGAATGTACCGTAAAAGCTCCCCGGGCATCTTTTCCGGGGTGAGAATGAAATCGACCAGGCCGGTGGAAATGGCGCTGCTGGGCATCCCGTCGAACTTGGCGCTGCCCGACTCCTGGACCAGAACCAGCCCGCCCCGCTCCTTGATGGAGCGAAGGCCCCTCGACCCGTCCGATCCGGTGCCCGACAGGATGATCCCGATGGCCCGCTCCCCGTGGTCTTCGGCAAGGGACTTGAGAAAGACGTCGATGGGCAGATTGAGCCCGTGGGCCTCCTGGCCTTCGAGATGAAGCCGGCCGTCGGAGATAGTCAGGTTCCGTTTGCGGGGGATGAGATAGACATTGTCGGGCACCACCGGCATATCATCTTCGGCCCGGTGGATCTTCATCCGGGTGTGCTTCGAGAGCAGCTCCACCATCAGGCTTTTATAGTCGGGCGACAGGTGCTGGATCACCACGAAGGCCATCCCGCTTTTGTCGATCATGTTCTTGAAGAGCTTCTCCAGGGAATCAAGTCCGCCGGCCGAGGCCCCGATGCCCACGATGAAAAACGGGGCTTTCGGGTCCGCCGATTCGGATGTCGGCGCCTCCGTCAAATCCCCTGCTCCGGCGTTGATCTTCTCCATGCATCCCTCCGAACGTCGATGGGTTCCAGGCCCGCCTTTCCCCCGCTAAGGAGTCCGATTCGGGATTTTTGCCGTCGGCGGTTGAAGAAAGCGGCAAAATCGGATATAAGCATTAAGACCGGTCACCGGCAAGGTATCTTATAGCATTCAGGTGAGGTCAACAACGGTAAATTCTTCATGAAGCCATTCTTTCAGGTCACAACCATCGATAAGGTATTGGAATATCGGTCTCTATTTAACCCGGTCGGGATCGAGACCGTCCCGCTGGAGGAGGCCGATGGCCGGGTGCTGGCCGAGCCGCCGGCGGCTGACGGGCCTTTGCCCGATTTTCCCCGGACCACCATGGACGGCTATGCGGTCCGGGCCGCCTCAACCTTCGGCGCATCCGAGTCGAGCCCCGGCTATTTCATCGTCCGGGGGACGATCCCCATGGGAGTCTCCCCCGATTTCACCATCGGTCCCGGAGAAGCGGCCCGGATCGCCACCGGCGGGATGCTCCCCGAAGGAACGGATGCCGTGGTCATGATCGAGCATACCGATGCCTTAGATGATGAGACCATCGAGGTTTACCGGAGCGTGGCGCCCGGTCAACATGTTATCCAGGTAGGTGAGGACGTGGCTGAAGGAGCGGTCCTGCTGGAATCGGGCCGGCGGATCGGGCCGGCCGAGGCCGGACTCCTGGCCGCCTTCGGCAAGGAGCGGGTGACGGTCTTCAAACCGCCCGCCGTGGGGATCGTTTCCACCGGCGATGAGGTGGTCCCGGTGGGCGAGACTCCGGGCCGGGGCCAGATCCGGGATGTCAACACTTACACCCTGGCGGCCATGGTCAGAGCCGCCGGCGGGAGACCCCGGACTTACGGAATTATCGCCGACGACTATGAAACCCTCCGCGCCACCGTCGAGCGGGCCGTGTCCGAGACCGACATGGTGCTGGTCTCCGGGGGGAGCTCGGTGGGAACCCGGGATTACACGGTCGAGGCCCTCTCCGCCCTTTCGGGCGCCCGGCTCCTGGCCCATGGCATTTCCATCAGCCCGGGCAAACCCACCATCCTGGCCGCCGTTGGGCAAGTCCCCTTCTGGGGTCTCCCCGGCCACGTGGTCTCGGCCATGGTGGTCTTCGCCGTGGTGGTCCGCCCCTTTCTCCATCGGCTCGCCGGAGCCGACGACGGAAAGCGGTTTCACCACCGCTGGCAGGCCCGGATGACCCGGAACGTCGCATCGGCCCAGGGACGGGTCGATTACGTCCGCGTCCGGTTGAAGGACGAAAACGGGGAGATCTGGGCCGACCCGGTGCTCGGCAAGTCAGGACTCATCCACACGATGGTGGCCGCCGACGGACTGGTGGCCATTGGCATGAACAGCGAGGGGCTGGATAAAGGCTCAGCGGTGTCGGTCATCCCGCTGCTCGAAAGGTGATCGCATTGGCCATCCTCGCCGGTCGGGGCGACCCGCCAGTCGCCCATACCGCGAAACGAGGCGCATGAATAGCAGCCGACGCTGCCGACGGATCTACTTCCGCATGACCGACGGGCTGACGGTGAAGGTCCGCCGGCCGTCGGAAGAGACCCCCTGGACCGCTCATCTCATGGACCTGGGCGAGGGCGGGCTCTGCCTGAGCCGCCCCAAGTTCGGGGGCAGACTCCCCGTGGAGGAAGGGATGCAGGTGATGCTCACCGACGCCGACGGGGCCGATGGGCTGGAAGCGCTGGTGGGGATAACGGTTGAGGTCCGCTGGGTCCTGTCCCTCCACCAATCCCGCTATATCCTCTTCGGCGGCGAGCTCAAGGGAGCCGGCGATTCGGCCCGGCGCCAGATCGCCGACTTCATGGAATCCTGGACTTCCGGTCCGCACGCGGGCGAAACCGATGAAAACACTTGATTATCATAAATCCCCGATTTCGAT
>CAYNGG010000115.1:8726-10801 GCA_964396575.1 uncultured Desulfobacteraceae bacterium
CGATTTCGATAATGATGACCTGGAACCCAATCCTTGTCCCGAGAGGAAAACAATACCTGAGATCATGAATACGAAGCGAAACGTTTACCTGGATATGAAATCCCTGCCGGCCGCCCGCCGGATCATCCTGGACCGCTTTCCCATGGCCGAGATCGGCACCGAGGTCATCCCCGCTCCCGAGTCAGTGGGCCGGGTTCTGGCCGAGCCGGTCTTCGCGGCGGTCTCGTCCCCGTCCTTCCACGCCGCGGCCATGGACGGCATAGCCGTCCGGGCGGCGGATACTTACGGGGCCAGCGAGGGCCAGCCCCGGGACCTGAAGGAGGGAGAGACCGCCTTATTCGTCAACACGGGCCACGCCATGCCGGAGGGCACCGACGCGGTGATCATGATCGAGCATATCCAGTTGATGGGAGATCGCCGAGTCCGGATCGAAGCCCCGGCCTACCCCTGGCAGCACGTCAGGAGGATGGGCGAGGACATCGTGGCCACCGAGCTGCTCTTTCCCCGGAACCACCGGATCACCCCCTATTGCCTGGGGGCGCTCCTGGCCGGCGGCGCCTTCCAGGTGACGGTCCGGCAAAAGCCACGGCTTCTGATCATCCCCACCGGGTCCGAATTGGTCGATCATCGTCGGATAGCGCCGGAAGACCTCCGGCCGGGACAGGTCATCGAGAGCAACGCTTATGTCCTGGCCGGGATGACCGAGGCCCGAGGGGGCACGTCGATCCACCATCCCCGGCTCACCGATGACCTCTCGGCCATCCGCGAAGCGGTCCGCAAGGGGGTCGAGGACGGTTACGACGCGGTCCTCGTCATCGGCGGATCATCCGCCGGCTCGGAAGATTACGCCCGTTCGGTGATCGAGGACCTTGGCGAGATCCTCGTCCACGGCGTGACCATCATGCCCGGCAAGCCGGCCATTGTCGGGGCGGTGGCAAACCGGCCGGTCTTCGGCATCCCCGGCTATCCGGTCTCGGCCATTGTCGCTTTCGAACAGCTCGTGGCCCCCCTGATCCACCGGGCTCTGGGCGAGCCGGAGCCCGCCCGCCCCACGACCGAGGTCTTCCCCACCCGGAAGCTGCCGTCGAAGCTGGGAGTCGAGGAGTTTCTCCGGGTCAAGCTCGGCCGGGTGGGCGACCGGATCGTGGCCACTCCCCTGCCCCGGGGCGCCGGGGCCATCACCACCATCACCGAAGCCGACGGGATCATCCGGGTGCCCGACCACGTCGAGGGCCTTCCGGCTCACGAGCCAGTGACCGCCGAGCTGCTCCGGCCCCTTTCGGCCGTTGAGCGGACCCTGGTGGCGGTGGGCAGCCACGATAACACACTGGACATCCTCGCCGACGAGCTCAAGGCGACCGCCGGCGCGGACGGGCTCACCCTCTCTTCGAGCCACGTGGGCAGCATGGGAGGGATCATGGCCCTCAAACGGGGGGTCTGCCACCTGGCCGGCTCCCATCTTCTGGATGTCACCGACGGCTCCTATAACCGCTCCTACATCCGACGCTACCTGCCGGACCTGCCGGTCCGCGTGGTCCACCTGGTCATGCGGGACCAGGGGCTGATGGTGGCGCCGGGCAACCCCAGGGGGATCGAGGGTATCGAGGACCTCCGCCGGGAAGGAATCCGGTTCATCAACCGCCAGGGGGGATCGGGAACCCGGATACTCCTCGACTACCGGCTGGCCGAGCTGGGCATCGACCCGACAACCATCGGGGGCTACGACACCGAGGAATTCACTCACATGTCGGTGGCCGCCGCCGTGCTGAGCGGGGCGGCTGACGCCGGGCTCGGAATCCGGGCGGCGGCCCGGGCCCTGGGGCTCGACTTCATCCCGGTGGTCATCGAGCAATACGACCTGATCATCCCCGAGGTCTATTTTGACACGGAACCCATCGGGACCCTGATGACCATTATCCGCTCGCCGGCATTTCAAAGCCGGGTGATGGCCCTCGGCGGCTATCACGTGGACCGCACCGGCGAGACGGATATTTTAGATTTTAGATTTTAGATTTTAGATTTTTGAAATCCGCAATCATCAAAAACCGTCGGGCGCGAGCGCCGGAAATCCTTCA
>CAYNGG010000116.1:0-2367 GCA_964396575.1 uncultured Desulfobacteraceae bacterium
GGCAGGTATCCATCAAGATTTTGGACGCAACGTCATATTGGTGCATAGCATCAACTCCGGTTTAAGCCAATTTCTGAATTCCCCTCAAATCGCGGTCAGACCGGCTTCTCCTCAACCCTTCATGAATGTAGATACCATGAGGAGTGAGATAAGGTCAAAGCCAAAGCGCATGGGGATTTTGTTGACCATATAGTCCATTTACGCGGATCGACGCTGATTGAATAAGGAAAAATCCGCGATAATCCTCTAAAACCAAGGATTTCCAGTGATGCTCAAGCTGCGCCCCTTTCCAACCCCCTCCCCGAAATGCTCTTTTTGTGATAGGTAAAGAAGATCGGACCGGTGTGGCGAACCGCACCGGTCAAAAACGGGGGGACCCCGGGTTTCCCCAACACCCTGTGCCGGGGTTCGCCCCCGGCGGATGCAATGCCCAACAAACACACGCGAATTCGATCCATGATCCAGACCGTTGTCACCCTTGTGCTGGTCTATGGGCTCTATTGCGGGGTCCTGTTTTTGCTTCAGCGATACGTGATGTACCCTGGTGCCGGGATGGCGCCGCCCTTGTCGGAGCCGCCGGACGTGGCCGGGCTGGAGCGGGTTTTTTTGGACACGCCCGGCGGGCGGGTGGAAGTCTGGTATGTCCCGCCGGCGACGGATAACGGTTCGGGGCCGGCGCCGGTGGCCATCTGCGCTCACGGCAACGGGGAGTTTATCGATATGTGGCCGTTTGAGTTTGCCGAGCTCCCGGCCATGGGTGTGGGGCTGGTCCTCGTGGAATATCCGGGCTTTGGACGGTCCGGCGGCAGCCCATCCCAGGATGCCATCACATCGGCCTTTGTGGCGGCCCATGATTGGGCGACCGCTCGGCCGGACGTCGATGCCGGGCGGGTGGTCCTCCTGGGCCGGTCCCTCGGGGGCGGAGCGGTCTGCCGGTTGGCGACCCGTCGGCCGTCGGCGGCGATGATCCTGATCTCGACCTTTACCAGCGCCCGGTCCTTTGCGATCCGATATCTGGCTCCGCCGTTTCTGGTCCGCGACCCCTTCGACAACCTCTCCGCGGTCCGGGATTACGAGAATCCCCTGTTGGTGATCCACGGGAGCCGGGACGGGATCATCCCCTTCCGGCACGGCCGGCGCCTGGCCGAGGCGGCCCCGGATGGGCGGCTGATCCAGTATCCCGACGGCCACAACGACCTGCCCACTGATGGACCGCGATTCTGGCGCGACCTTCGAAGCTTTCTTCGGGAGACGGAGATCCTGCCGCCGGCCGATGACCCATCCGGGGACGCACACCGACCGCCCGGCCGGAGAAATGGTTGACATCGGTTCGGATTTGGGTCAAAACGGCCTCGCATTGATCTGATTTTAGATTTTAGACTTTAGATTTTAGATTTTAGATTGATAATTGATGATCGCGGTTTGATTTTAGATTGATGATCGCGGATAGAAAGGATAGATGACTGATGTCAACGAGTAATCCCATGGCCAAAATCGATCCGGTCCGCCTCGGGCCGGACAGCCGCTTTAACTTTGAATGTCACAAGGGGGTTTCCTGTTTTACCCAGTGCTGCCGGGGGATCAACATCATCCTGACCCCGTATGACATCATCCGGATGAAAAACCGCCTGGAGCTGCCTTCGGACGAGTTTCTGGCCATCTATACCAAACCGGAATTGCTGGAAAAGACCGACCTGCCGGTGGTGACCCTGAAGCTCATGGACGACGAGCGTCAGTCCTGCCCGTTTGTCCGGGACGATGAGGGCTGCATCATCTACCCGGACCGGCCCACCACCTGCCGTTACTATCCGGTGGGGGTGGCCACCCTCAATTACAAGGAGGGGGCCGACGACAGCAAGGGGTTTTACTTTTTCGTCAACGAGCCCCACTGCAAGGGGTTCGAGGAGCCCCGGGAGTGGACCGTCACCGAATGGCGGCAGGATCAGGGGGTGGACATCCACGACGAGATCAACGCCGAGTGGACCGACCTGGTGGTCCGGAAGCGCTCCTTTCCCCCCAACGTCCGCCTCACCGAGGAGAGCAAGCGGATGTTTTTCCTGGTGAGCTACAACATCGACCGGTACCGGGATTTCGTCTTCAACAGCTCCTTTTTAAAGCGGGTGGAGGTGGACCCCGAGACGGTGGAAAAGATCCGTGAGGACGAGATCGAGCTGCTCACATTCGGCCTCCGCTGGCTCAAAGGGGTGCTTTTCGACGAGACCCGGCTCCAGCGGTTCCACGGGGTCCATGCCGACGGCAGCAAGGCGGGAAAAGAAGATGGGTGATGGGCGACCGGCCCCCGACGCGGGTCAATCCGCGATCAAAAATCTAAAATCAGCAACCCAAAAAGGTGATGGGTGATGGGCG
>CAYNGG010000116.1:2467-8600 GCA_964396575.1 uncultured Desulfobacteraceae bacterium
CCGGCCCCCCGACGCGGGTCAATCCGCGATCAAAAATCTAAAATCAGCAATCTAAAATCTAAAATCAGTAGTCGCTGTAGGCGAGCCCTTCCCAACTCGTGGGCATATTGAGCCGGGCTTCGACGTCCACCCCGAAAAAGGACTCGATGGGGGCGAAGACCTCGGGGGCGGCCTGGAAGACGCTCCGGCCGGCTTCGAGGACGACGTCGAGGGCTTTTGGGGTCATCCGGCCCAGGGGCCGCCGGCAGGGGCCCACCGGCATCCCCAGAACCGACATGAGGGTTTTGATGGGCAGGGGGTTCCGGGCCTTGAAGGTGACCTCGCCGAGCGGAGAGGTCTCGGTGGTCTTCACCGCCACCAGGCCGAAAAGCGGGGAGAGTGCCCGGTTGAGGGCCTCGGCCTCATCGGCCTTGCCCTCCCGGAGGAGGGACACCATCCGGCTCACCGCGTCCGGGATCACGTTGGATGCCACGGAGATCACCCCGCCGCCGGCGATGGCCGGATCGGTCATCATCGAAAAGGTCATCCCGTCGTCACCCGAAAGGATGCTGAAGTCGGGACCGCAGCAGGTCCGGGTCCGCTTCATGTTATCGAGATCGGCGGTGGCTTCCTTGACGGTCCGGACGTTCGGGTAGTCCCGGCTCAGGAGCCCCAGGTCCTCGGGGAAAAGCTGAGTGCCGGTCCGGCCGGGGATCACGTAGGGGATGATCGGC
This sequence comes from uncultured Desulfobacteraceae bacterium, assembly GCA_964396575.1. Taxonomy (GTDB): domain Bacteria; phylum Desulfobacterota; class Desulfobacteria; order Desulfobacterales; family JAABSP01; genus CAYNGG01. The sequence continues at coordinate 3,181 of CAYNGG010000116.1, forward strand.
ATGTCGGGAAAGGCGGCGGCCACCGGCCCGAGGTATTCCCGCCGAATCTCGAGAGAGGATGGGCCGTTATAATAAGGGTCCACCAGGAGTACGGCGTCCACCCCGTCTTCGGCCGCGTGGTGGGTGGCGGCGAGAGCTTCGGCGGTGTTGTTGCTCCCGGTGCCGGCGATACATTTGCAGCGGCCCTTGACCTGCCGTGCGATGTGCTCGATCACGGCGTTGTGCTCATCCCAGGATAGCGCGGGGCTTTCCCCGGTGGTTCCCACGGCCAGTATCCCGGTGACCCCGTTGGTCACCTGAAACTCTACCAGCCGCGTGAGTCCGTCATAGTCCACGCCGTCTTCCGAAAACGGCGTCACCAGCGCGGTAAAACAACCTTGGAGCATACGTCCCCCTTTTGTCGCTTGCGCAATTGACCTTGCATTTTCCCGGTGCCGGCACTATCTTCCGACTTCCCGGCGGACTGGGAAGTCCGGCCGGCGCCCGATGCCGCCCCAATGCGGCGTGATGATCCGTATTTATACCGTTTTCCGTAATCCTTTTCAACGTCAAAATTGACCCATCCGAGGACTATCTTCCATGACTCAAGCCAACGACCTTCAGACTCCAGCGGATATCCCCAAAAACGTGGACGAATATATCGCCAGGTACCGGGCAGCGGTGGCGTCCAATCCGGACTGCGGCAACTCCCATTACAACCTGGCGGTGGGCCTGCTGGGCCAGCGGAAGTTCGGCGAGGCCGAACAGGAATTCCACAAGGCCATCGATTGCAGCCCGACTCTGGCCGAAGCCTACGTCCAGCTCGGGGGCATCGCTCTCCAACGGGGTGACCTGGACGCCTGCCTCGACTTCAACAAGCGGGCCACTCAGTGCCGGGCCGGGTTTGCCGAAGGCTTCGCCAACATCGGCTTTATCCACCTCCAGAAGGGGGAAGCCGAGGAAGCCATCCGGGTTCTGAAAAAGGCGATTCAATACAACCCCCGGTTTGTCCAGGCCTTTGCCACTCTGGCCAACGCCTACCTGATGAGCGGGCTGGTGGATGAGAGCATCGAGGCCAACAAGAAGGTCCTCGAGCTTCAGCCCGACTTCGCCGTGGCCCACAACAACCTGGCCATTGCTTACCTGGAGCGGGGGGACGCCGACCTGGCGGTCGAGCACTTCGACCAGGCCAAGTCCCTCGGCTATGCCGTGGCCCCGGAGATCGAGCGCGAGATCGAGGCGCTCCGGTAAGCGCCGCGCCCATGGCCCGGTTCACCACATCCCGCTACGGGGTCCCGGTCCGGTCGGGAGACCCCGACTGGGACCGCCCCCTGCCCGCCGACCGGCGGGGCGGCGGGGGGACGGTCACCGTCGGCGAAGCCCTGACCGCGGTCGAAGCCTTTCTGACCGCCGATGATCTCGATCCGGTCCGGGCGGCCCTGGCCGCTGAGCTCGGCCATCCGGTGGCGGCCGACGCGGTTACCGAGGTGGCGCTGAGCCTCGAAAAACACGGCGCCTTGTATCATCCCGTCCGGGTGACGGTCCGGACCCATGCCGGGGAACGGATCGACTGCTGCGCCAACCTGGCGGTCTCCGATCCCGGCCGGGCCGCGGCCGACCGGGAGATGGCCCTCCTCCGGCGGCTGGGGAGCGGCAGTGGCGGGACCGCCATTCCATCGGTCCATGCGGCCGGGACCGGGGACGGAATGCCCGTTTTTCTGACCCACTGGTTCACCGGATTTTCCGAATTTCACTGGTCCGGGCCAGCGACGGACCGCCGGCTGTTGATCTGGGGCCCGGCCGGCCGGGTCGCCCTCCCCCCCGATGCCGTCCCGGCCGTCTATGGGTCGGAAGCCTTTATCCTCGCCGGCCTCTATGATCCCTTGACCTTCGAAACCGTCGGCCCGTGGCGCCACGAGGCCGGGGACTTCGTGATCCGCTACGAGGGGGGAAAACCCTCCCTCCGGCTGATCACGGTCCGGGGGTACCGCCCCCTGGCTTCCGGGGAGCCGGATGATCCCGCCGCGATTATCCAGGCCCTCCTGATCTTCCTGGTTCAGACCGCCCTTCAGACCCGGATCGATAGGCTCGACGGCGTGGGGGATCTGGTCTGGGGGCCGGAGACGGCCGTGGGGGCGACTCTGGCCGGCGTCTTTGCCGGGCTGGCCCAACGCGATTCCATCCCCGACCTGCCGCGAGCCTTCCGGTCCGTGCTGGCTGGCTGCGACCCCGCTGACCTGGCCGAGCTCGGTGAGGCGGTGACGGCGGCTCACTATGCCGCCGGGTCCCCGGAAGGGGCCCTCATTCGGGCTCACGCGGAGGCCCACGCCGCGGCGCTGGTTCGGGAAATCCGGGCCTTTCCGGGCGGGGTTTGACCCCCCCTCACCTGCCGCGCCATCTCTCCAAATCCCCACTGTCTCCGACCTCACCAATCTCTTGGCTTGACTCGAACCGTTAAAATTTATATAAATCTATACGAAATACGGTCCATCCGCGGGGGTTGCGTCGGCCAGGCGCGATAGAGAGCGGCTGATGGCGGCCGTCCAAATGTCCGCTTCGGCCCCCACACCGACTCGGGGCCGCTGGGGCCCACGGGAAAGCGAGAGCCGGGATTTGTCAGTGAAAACCATTCTGGTGGTAGATGACGACAAGATGATCCTTCGCCTCTCCAGGGAGGCATTGAAGGATTACGAGATTCAGACCGCCATGAATGGCAAGGACGCCCTCCGGATTATCAACGACCGCGCCCCCGACCTTGTCCTCACCGACCTGAAGATGCCGGTGATGGACGGCTACGAGCTGATCTCCCAGATGACCCGGCATCACCGGGGCGTGCCGATCATTGTCATGACCGGCTTCGGCTCCCTGGAGATCGCCCGCCAGCTCAAGCGGAAAGGCGTCTTCCACTACATCGAAAAGCCTTTCGAGATCAGCGATCTCCGGAAGAAGATCACCGACGCCCTCGACGCCCGCTCCAAGGGCTTTATCCACGGCTTCACCCTGGCCAACTTTCTCCAGGCGGTGGAGGTGGAGCAGAAAACGGTAACCCTCCGGATTACCTCCCAGGGCCGGGTCGGCTATCTCCACATCAACAACGGGGCCCTCATCGACGCGGACACCGAGTCGGCCCGAGGTGAAGCGGCGGCCATCGAGATCCTCTGCTGGGACGACGCCGAGATCGAGATGCAGGGCATCCGGAAGCAGCAAACGGCCATCCGGTCATCGCTGATGCACCTGCTCCTGGCCGCATCCAAGCAGAAGGACGAATGCGGCCCCCCGGCCGACCCCGAGGCGCCTCTGAGCGAAGCGATCCGGCTGGCCGAGGGTCACCATTTCAAGGATGCGCATCGACGGCTGGCCGGGCTGCTCAAGCGCCGACCCCGGAACGCCCGAGCCTGGCTCTGGTACTCCCGGATCATCATCACCCCCAAGTCCATCGAAAGCTCCCTGGCCAACGCCCGGAAGCTGGCTCCCGAGGACCCCGAGGTGATCGCATCGTGTCGGCAGCTCCAGACCGCTCAGTCCCACATGCGGGGCGGGACCCTGCGCCGCTGCCCCTTCTGCTGGGCCCCCATCGAGGCCCGGTCGGTGGGATGCCCCTGCTGCCGGGGTCATCTGGTCATCGACGACCGGTTTTTCAAGGAACGGCGGGACCCGGACAAGCCGGCCCTGGAGGGGGCGGTGGAACGATATACCCGGGTGATCGGCCGGGAGAAGAACCTGAACGCTTATTATTACCTGAGCCTGGCCCACCTCAACCTCGGCCACTGGGAAGAGGCCCTGACCGTTTTTCACAAGACGGTCAATTTGGCTCCGGACCGAAAGGTTCTCTCGGACCAGCTCCGGATGCTCCTCCGGCACATGGCCTCGCGGGAGGTGGGTGCCGATCCGGCTGAGGACTGGCCGCGCCCCGAGGGCGGGCGGGCGGATGACTCGGCCGAGACGGCCTCGGATCGAAAGCGTATCCTGGTGGTCGAGGACAGCCCCACCACCCGGAAGGTCATCTCCATCACCCTGGGTCAGAAGGGCTACGAGATCATCGAGGCCAAAGACGGGCTGGAGGCCCTGAGCAAGCTCAACGAAGGCCAGCCCGACCTCATCCTCCTCGACATCATCCTGCCGAAGATGGATGGCTACAAGATTTTGGAAATCATCAAGAAGAACGCGCTGTTCAAGCATATTCCCGTCATCATGCTGACCAGCAAGGACGGTATGATCAGCAAATGGAAGGGCCGGCTGGCCGGTTCGACGGCCTATCTGACCAAGCCCTTTGACCCGAAAATGCTGGTCGCGACCATCGAGAAACACATCTGACAGACGGCGGGGACGGCGGGCCCCGCGCGGGAGGACCGATCATGTCCAAGGCGAAAGTCCTGGTGGTGGACGACAGCCCCACGCACCTGAAGCTGGCCAGCGAGCCGCTCATCGAAGCCGGCTACGAGGTGGTGACGGCCGTGGACGGCGAGGCCGCGGTGGAAAAGGCTCAGTCGGAGCGGCCGGCGGTGATCGTTCTCGACGTGGTAATGCCGAAGATCAACGGATTTCAAGTCTGCCGCCAGATTAAAAGCTCCCCGGAGCTGGGCCACATCAAGGTGGTCATCCTGACATCCAAGACCCAGGAAAGCGACCGGTTCTGGGGGAAAAAGCAGGGGGCCGACGCCTACTTGACCAAGCCGTTCACCGACGCTCAATTGATCGACGCGGTCAAGGACGTGTTGTAAAGGGGGCAAGGATGGCTGATCGCACAAGCACCCCGCTGGAGGGGACCTCGACGGGGCCCGATCCGCTCCCGCTGACCGACCTCATTGACCGGATTGACGGGGAGGCCGGAACCCTTTCCGAGATGGCGTCTCCCCCGACGACTCCCGCCGAAGCGCCGCCCTACGGGACCGAGCAGTACATCCGGTTCCACCTGGCCGGCCACCGGATGGCCGTGCCCCTGGCCCGGACCGTCGAGATCGGCCACCTCCCGGCGGTCACCCCGCTTCCCAACCTCCCGGGGTGGGTGATGGGGGTGAGCAACGTCCGGGGGGAGATCGTTTCGGTGGTGGATTTGGCGGGATTTTTCGGGCTGCCCCCGGCGGCCGGAGGGCCGGCCCGGCGAATGCTCGTCCTGGTCCGCCAGGATGAGATGAAGGTCGGTCTGATGGTGGACGGGATCGCCGGTATCCTGACCCTCCGGGACATCGAGTCGGCCGTTCAGTCCTGTCCCTACCGGAAGGGGGACCCGGAATACCGGCTGATCGACTACCTTGTAGGGGTGGTGGCCGAGCAGGACGCCGACGGATCGACGACGCTCCACATTATCGACGTCCGGAAGCTCCTCACCGCCCCCCGGATGAACGCTTTTGGCGGTGAATAGGGCCATGTCCGCGCTGAGCCTGGCTGAGCCGCCGCCGGCTCTGGACCCGAATGCGCTGCCTGGAGATCGGCACTTATGG
>CAYNGG010000116.1:8700-10682 GCA_964396575.1 uncultured Desulfobacteraceae bacterium
TCCCGCCGGCAAGTGGGACCGGCTTCCAGCCGGTGGAGCGCCGGCAACCGCAAAGACGCCCGAGACGCCGGAAGAATCGACATCGGTCGAAGACGAAGACGGCGACGCCGGAGCCACGGCGGTCCTGTTGGCGCCGCCCGGACGGACCCTCCGGGTGGGCATGGAGCGGATGGACGAGCTGGTCAACCTCACCGGCGAGGTCATCATCGCCTCATCAGCCTTTGACGGCGGGATGGAAGCCCTCACCGGGGCGGTCAACGAGCTCGAGCTGGCTCGGGACCGGCTCCGGGATATCGCCCGGGACATGGAGGTCGGGTTCGAGGTCAAGGCCCTGGATCGGCTAGGCCGGGCCTCCGCCCGAGCCGCCGGGGGCGGGGCCGCCGCCGCATTCGAGGAATTCGACGCCCTCGAGCTCGACCGCTACTCGCAGCTCAACCTGATCATCCGGACCTTGAACGAGTCGGTCATCGATGTCGGAGCCATCGCCACCCATCTGGCCGGGGCCTACAGCGATCTCGAAGGGCAGCTCAACCGGCAGCGGGTCCTCTTGAGCGAGCTTCAGGACAAGATGATGCGGGTCCGGATGACCCCCATGGCGGTCATCACCAACCGGCTCCGGCGGACCGTCCGGGAGGTGGCCGGCCGCTTGAACAAGCAGGTCCGGCTGGTCATCGAAGGCGCCGAGATCGAGCTGGACCGGTCCGTCTGGGAAAAGCTCACCGACCCGCTGATGCACCTGCTCAGAAACGCCGTGGACCACGGAATCGAGCCGCCGGCGCTCCGGTCGGACCTGAAGAAGCCGGAAACCGGCACGGTCCGGCTGAGTGCCGCTCAGGAGGGGAGCCAGGTGGTGATCCGGGTGGCCGATGACGGCGCCGGGCTCAACTACCCGGCCATCCGGGAGGCGGTGGCGGCGGCCGGCCTTTCCGACCGGCCCGAGATCCTCACCGATGCCGAGCTGGCGGATTTCATTTTCTACCCCGGCTTCAGCACCCGGGGAAAGGTCAGCGAGATCTCCGGGCGGGGCGTGGGCATGGACGTGGTTCGGGAAAATATCGACGGCCTCAGGGGGGACATCCGGGTCAACACCTGGAAATCCGCCGGGAGCCGGTTCACCATCCGGATTCCCCTCACCCTGGCGGCGGTCCGGGCCCTCCTGTTTTCCGTCCGGGACCGGACCTATGCCGTGGCCCTGAACGAGATCCAGGAGATCATGCGTTTGGACCCCGGCAGCATGGCCCGGGGAGACCGGGAAAGTGATGTGGTCCGGATCGAGGGGGAAATTCTCCCCCTGTTTGACATGGCCGAAGTGCTCCGGACCCCGCTGGATGTCCAGGAGCCTTCGTCGGTCCGGGAGCGGCCTCTGGTTCTGGTGGCGGCGGTGGGCGAGCGGCGGGCGGCTCTGGCCATCGACGCCCTGGTCGGGCAGCGGGAGATCGTTGTCAAGAGCACCGGCACCCACCTCCGCCAGGTCCGGGGGATTTCGGGGGTGACCATCATGGGCGATGGGAGCGTGGTTCCCATCCTGAGCCTGGACCCGCTGCTCTGGGCCGACGCGGCCCCGGCCGAGTCCGTCCCGCCGGGGGATGAGGCTCCCTCCGGCCGGCGCCCGTTCGAAATCCTGGTGGTGGACGATTCGGTGAGCATCCGGCAGGTGATCTCCCGGCTCCTGTCGGACCAGGGCTGGCGGGTCGAGACGGCCCGGGACGGCATCGACGCCCTCGAGCAGCTCCGGGACCGGACCCCGGACCTGATTCTCCTGGACATCGAGATGCCCCGGATGAACGGCTACGAGCTCCTCAACGCCATCAACGCTCAGCCCGATCTCCGGAAGATCCCGGTGGTGATGCTCACCTCCCGCACCGCCGAGAAGCACCGGGAGCGGGCCATGGAGCTGGGAGCCCAGGGGTACGTGACCAAGCCCTACAACGATGACGATCTGGTGGAGCTGGTGCTTCAGCTCCTGACGGGTCATTGATCCC
>CAYNGG010000117.1:0-1919 GCA_964396575.1 uncultured Desulfobacteraceae bacterium
CCGGGAAGGGGGGGCGATCCCGGTTGGCCGACGGTGGCCTCGACCTTTTTCAGGGCCTTGAGGATGGCGCTCATGGCGAGGACTCCGCCGGGGACATCAGTCCCGCCATGGCGGGATCGGTCAGATGGGGGATATCGAGCCGGTCGAGCTGGTTGTAGAGGATCATGGTGGTGACCGGGCCCACCAGCCCGTCCACCCGAACCCCGTTGGCGGCCTGGATTTCCTCCACCGCCCGCCGAGTCGCGTTGGTGTATTCGGGGGAGATTCCGATGTCCGGATAGCCGATCTCCCCGAGGAGCATTTTCAGGGACACGATGGTTTCCTCGGATGCCTCCCGGGGGATGGTGCCGGTGAAATTGAAGAAGTTTCGCCAGGGGACAAAGGCCAGGCCGGTCCAGTAGGATTCCACCTCATGGGGCTCGGCCTCGATGGGCGGGCCGCCGTCCCCGGCCGTGAAGATCATCCGGCCGTCCGTGATGCCCGACAGGGTGACATAGGCCGGGGAAGGGCCCACCGAGGCGTACATCTCCAGGATGGTCGGGAGGTCGAGCCGCCGAATGAGCCCCATGTCCCCCTCGATCCGGTAGAGGGACAGACCGTTCTGCTTGGCTCCCAGGCGGAAAAAAGCCTCGGGGTTCTCCACATCGCCCAGGGATTCGCTCATCCGGGGGATCGCTTCCCACAGGGTCACGGCGGCGGCCAGGGCGAAGAAACGCGAGGTCCGGCCGTCGGTCTGGGTCAGGTAGTCCTCCAGCTTCCGGACCGGCTGAAGGGAAGCGTCGTCGGCCGCCGGGACGGGCTCGACCACTTCGGGCGGGGGCTCGACCGGCGACGAGTCCGCCTCATCAGCGGTGACGATCTGGTCCTCACGGGGCGGAGCCTCGGCCGTGTCCTCGGGGGCCTCGGCGTCGGCCGGGGCCGGGGATGCCGGCGGAGCGGCCGGCGTCGGGACGGGCTGCCCGGAACCGGTCCACTGAGAAGGCGGCCGGAAAATCAGGATCGCCAGGACGGCCGCCAGAACCACCAGGACCGCGAGCGGCTTCCGGCCGGCGTGGGGAGCATACCGCCGCCGATCCCCCCGACCGGCCAGCTCCCGGATGGCGGCGTTGGCAATGCCCCCCGTGATCCGCCGCCGCCCGAGCCCGAAGGCGGTAAGGAGTGCCCGGTCGCAGACAATGTTGATGAGCCGGGGCACGCCCCCGGCATACTGGTGGATGGCGTAGCAGGCGGCCCAGGTAAACCGCGTCCCCGGCTTTCGGGAAGCAAGCTGAAGCCGGTGCTGGATGTAGGCCCGGGTCTCGGCGAAAGTCATGGGCGCCAGATGACAGCTCAAGGTGATCCGCTGGGCGAGCTGCCGGAGATCATGGGCGTCGAGCATCTGGCCCAGCTCAGGCTGACCCACCAGAATGATCTGAAGCAGCTTGGATGTCGTGGTCTCCAGGTTCGACAGGAGCCGGAGCTGCTCCAGGATCTCCCGGTCGAGATTCTGGGCCTCGTCAATGAGAATGATGACCCGCTTGCCTTCGGCCTTTTTTTCGATCAGAAAGTAGTTGAGGACGTCGATAAGGTCCTTGGCGGTGTCGCCGGACGAGTCGATCCCGAATTCGTCGTTGATGGCCTTCAAAAGCTGGATCGGGTCGAGCTTGGGGTTGAAGATGTAGGCCGCCTCGGTGTCCGGGTCGAGGTTTTCAAGAAAGACGCGGCAGAGCGTGGTCTTGCCGGTTCCCACCTCGCCGGTGATCTCCACGAACCCCTCCCCCTGGCTGACGGCATAGCTGAGGTGGGCCAGGGCCTCCTCGTGGGTCTTGCTCAAGAAGAGATAGGCTGGGTTGGGCACCAGTTGAAAGGGCCGCTCTTTGAATCCGAAAAACTGCTTATACATGAACCTGGGCTCGCCATTTGATTTTAGATTGATGATT
>CAYNGG010000117.1:2019-5114 GCA_964396575.1 uncultured Desulfobacteraceae bacterium
CCACAGTGACGGTGATTTTCAACCGCTTGATTTCTGATTTTAGATTGATGATTGATGGTTTTAGATTTATGCTTTAAAACTGATGATCGCGGATTTCTGAAATCCAACATCCAACCACCCCGAGACGAGGCCCCATGCGCTCCATTAAAATTCTGATCGCCGACGACTCCGCCCTCATCCGGAGCATCCTCAAGCAACTGTTCCGGATGGCCCCCGACCTGGTGGTGGTCGGCGAGGCGAGCAACGGGGAGCAGGCGGTGGCCCGCTACCGGGACCTCGCCCCGGACGTGATCATCATGGACGTGAGCATGCCGGTGATGGACGGCCTGGAGGCCACCCGCCGGATCACGGACGAGTCCCGGGGGCGGGTGGCGGTCATGATCTTTTCCAACGCCCTGGACGCCGAGGTGAGCTACCGGGCCATGCGGAGCGGGGCCGCCGAGGCGGTGAGCAAGCCGGAAATCGACCGGTTCAACGAGCCGGCCTACTACGAGGCCTTTTTCGAAAAGATCCGGGCTCTGGCCGGGGCGACTCTCGCGCCGGAGCGGGTCCTAACCGGCCGCGTCCGGCCCCGGAACCGGGCGGGGGGCTGCCGAATGGTTGTTATGGGGGCATCCACCGGCGGCCCGGTGGCGGTTCGGACCATCCTGTCGGCCCTGCCCGGTGATCTGCCCATCGGGATCGCCCTGGTTCAGCACATGGAGCGAGGGTTCGATGCTGGCTACGCTCGATGGCTGAACGAAGCCACCCCCCTGTCGGTCCATCTGGCGGGCGACCCGCGCTTCATCCTTCGGCCGGGGGAGGTGGTCATCGCCCCGGTGGACCACCACCTCAAGGTCGATGGCGACCGGCTGATCCTGGACAACGGCCCCCGGGTCCTCAACCAGAAGCCCTCCGTGGACGTCCTCTTCCAGTCGGCCGCCGCCCGACACCGGGACCGGCTCATCGGGGTGCTCCTGACCGGCATGGGGCGGGACGGGGCCGTCGGCTGCCGGGCCATCGTGAGCGGGGGCGGCGTCACCCTCATCCAGGATGAGGGGACTTCGGCCATCTTCGGGATGCCCAAGGCGGCCATCGACCTCGGCGGCGCCTCTCATGTCCTGCCCCTCAGCGAGATCCCCAACCGCATCCTGGCACTGCTGCGGGAAGGGGGCGGCCGGCGATGATGACCATCGAGATCCCGCCCGCTCAATTCAAGGAGCTCATCGACCGGGTCCGTGAGGACACCGGCATTGACCTGCCGGAATCGAGCCACCGGGCGGTCCACCGCTTCCTGGCCGAGCGCCTCGAAATGCTGAACGTGGACCTGCCGGGCTACCTCCGCCGGGTATCGACGGACCGGAACGAGTACGACCGGCTCATCGACGCGGTGACCATCAAGGAAACCTACTTCTTCCGAGAGGAAAAACACTTCCGGGTTATCGACGGGGAGCTTCTCCCCCGGATACTGGCCGGGGGCCGCCGGCGAATCCGCCTCTGGAGCGTTACCTGCGCCACCGGCGAAGAGGCCATCTCCCTGGCGGCCCTGGCCGAAAAGCACCGGGCCGCGGCCCCCCGCATCGACATCACCGTGGCGGCGTCCGACATCAATGCTCTGGCCCTGGCCGCCTTTTCGAGAGGGATTTACACCGACAACGCCTTCCGAAAGGACGGGGCGACTTTCCACGACCTCCTGACTCCCCACCTGACCCGCTCCCCCCACGGAGTCCGGATCTCGCCCGCCCTCATCCGGACCATCCGGACCCTGCGGCTTAACCTCCACCGGCCCGGGGACCAGTTGGGCGGGCTGCCCGGTTCGGTGGACATCGCCCTGTTCCGGAATACCCTCATTTACATGCCGCTGTCGATCCGGCGGGGTATCCTGGGCAATATCGTCCCCTTCCTGTCCCCCGGCGGCTACCTGTTTCTCGCTTCCTCGGAGATGCCCCTAATCTCCCATCCCGAGCTGGCGCTCACCGAAGTGGACGGCGTCTATTTCTTCCGGAAAAAAGCGGCGGAAGAAAAACACCGGGGAGTCACGCCCTCGCGGCAACTGATGGCCGAGATCGAAAAGCGGCGGACGGCCGAACGGACCGTGGCGGCGGCCATGCCCGGGGCCGCTCGGGAGCCCTACGACGTTGACGTCGGCCGGATTCTGACGCTGGCCGGCCAGAAGCTCAACAACAGCCTCTTTTCGATGGAAGGGGATATCCACTATGGCCTGGCCCTCCAGCTCATCCAAGTGGTTTACCTGATCAATACCGGGTCCATGGCCGAGGCCCGGGACCTTCTCGAGATGGTGAGCGGCGTGATGCCCGCAAACGCCCTCGTCGGCTACCTATACGGATTCATCGATCTGGTGGATTGCCGTCCGGCCGCGGCCCGTCGCCGGTTCGAAGCGGCCCTCGACCGCGACCCCGGTTTCTGGCCGGCCCGATTCCGCCTGGCCCGGCTTCAGGCTGAAAGCGACCCGGCGAGCGCCCTGGCGGCGTTTCAGCGGTGCGTCCGGGATATCGAGACCTACCTGGCCGAGGATCGATACGACTATGCGCTCATCCTGGAGGGCTTCAGCCCCCGGTACTTTCTCCAGATGTGCCGGCAGGCCATCTTAAGATTTTAGATTTTAGATTTTAGATTTTGGATTTTAGATTGATGATCGTGAATCCGAACCCGAAGGAGATAACTCCGGCATGGCTATCAACCGGGACGATTTCATCGAGCAGTATCTTGACGAGGTGGCCGACAACCTGACGGCCGTTGACCGGGCGATCCTCACCCTCAAAAAGGACCCGGCCAACGAGGATGCCGTCGGCCGCCTGCTCCGGGCGCTCCACACCGTCAAGGGCTCCTCCCGGATGCTCCGGTTTTCCCGGATGGAATCCCTGGCCCACGGGATGGAGACCGTGTTCAAGGGGGTCCGGGACGGGCGCTACGGCATCGACCGGCGTCTGGTCAGCCTAATCCTCGCGACTACCCGCCACCTCCGGCGGGGAGCGGACCGGATTCGGGAGACCCGGGCCGACGAGATCCCCACGGACAAGCTCCTCGAGGTCTTCGAGAAGGTCTATGCCAACGAGCCCTACACCCTTCCCCCACTCGAAGTGGAAAGTGGGAAG
>CAYNGG010000117.1:5214-10601 GCA_964396575.1 uncultured Desulfobacteraceae bacterium
AAGTGGGAAGTCTGAAGTGGGAAGTGGTGCTCCGAACCACGCTTCAAACTTCAAACTTCAAACTTCATCCGTCCCGCCCGGCCCGCCCCTCCCGCCGAAGCCCCGCCGCCGACTCGAGCTGAACACGGTCCGGATCAAGCTCAGCCGGATGGACCAGATCATCGGGAGCTTCAACAACCTGATCATCCGGCAGCTCGAGCTCAAAACGGAAAACGAGAACCTCGCCGCCCTCGAAGCCGATCTCCGGGCGATTTTCGAGCCGTCGGCCGAGGAAGCGAGCCGGCCGGGAACGGCCCGCCGGCAAAGGCGGACCACCACGCCCGCGGAACGGGCCTGCCTCAAGCAGTTGGGCCTGATCCGGAAAAGCCTTGCCGCCCGAATCGAACTTTTGGAGCACAGCGCCTTCGAGGTCCAGGATGAGATTTTCAGCATCCGGATGCTCCCCCTGAGCCTGGTCCTGGACCCGCTCCAGCAGATGACCGAGGAAATGGCCGTCGCTCTGAACAAGGAGATCGATCTGACCCTCATCGGAACCGACATCACCGTGGACAAGCTGATCCTCGAACGGCTCCACGACCCGGTCATCCACATCCTCCGCAACGCCATCGACCACGGGCTCGAGTCCCCCGAAGTCCGCGCGGCCCGGGGCAAGCCCCGGACCGGCCGGATCACCATCGAGTGCGAGCTGACCGGCGGCCACCTGATCATCCGGATATCCGATGACGGCCGGGGGATCGACTATGACCGGGTCCGGCGGGAAGCCATCGTTCGGAACCCGGACCGTGAGGAAGAAATCCGCGCCATGGACGACGCGGCCTTAAACGGCTTCATCTTCGCATCCGGCTTTTCCACCTCCGAAGAGATCCGCGTCTTTTCCGGCCGAGGGGTGGGCCTCGACATCGTTCGGCACAACATCGACCGGATGGAAGGCAAGATCACCCTCACCAGCGACCCGGGCCGGAGCACGACCTTTCTCCTCACCCTGCCCCTCTCCCTGGCCACGGTCGAGGGCTTCTTCGTGGAAGCCGGGGGGGCCCGGTTCATGGTCCCGTCAAGCTTTGTCCGGGAGGTGGCCCTCATCGGGCCGGAACAGCGGATGGACCTGCTTCACCGGGAGGCCGCCAAGCTCAACGACCGGATCATGCCCCTCTACCGCCTCTCGGCCATCCTCGACCCGGCCTTCCGCGAAAACACGCCCCCCGCCGGGGCGGCGCCGGAAACCTGGTTCGTGGTGGTGGTCGAGGCTTTCGGAGAGCGGATCGGGGTGGTGGTGGACGCCGTGGCTCAATACGCATCCCTGATCTACAAGCCCATGCCCCGGAGCCTGTCGGCACTCAAGCTGCTCCAGGGGATCGTCTTTGACGAGCACTATGACATGATCACCATCCTCTACATCCCGGAGGTGGTCAAGCGGTTCAAGCGAATCCGGGACATCGACTCCCGAAAACGGTTTTCAACCCAGAGCCGGGAGTACAAAAAGATCCTGGTGGTGGACGACTCCTTTTCAGCCCGGGAGATCGAAAAGTCCATCCTGGAAATGGACGGCTACAACGTCATCACCGCCGGTGACGGCATCGAGGGCCTCGAGCAGCTCCGCCGCCACCACTGCCACCTGATCATCACCGACATCAAGATGCCCCGGATGGACGGCCTGACTTATGTGGAAAACATCCGCCGCGACTCCCGCTACGCCGAAATCCCCGTCATCGTCATCTCTTCGGTGGACGACGAGGCCACCCGCCGGACCTTTTCCAAACAGGGCGCCAACGCCTTCATCGTCAAATCGGCCTTCGACCGGGGCGATCTTTTAGGAGCCGTCCGGGAGCTGATTGGATAGGCAAAGGATTGGTGATTGGTAAATGATGATTGATGATTGATGATTGGTGATGGTGAGCTTATGCCTCGAAACCGGGTGGAACCTCTTTTCCGGGAATCAAACGAGCTCACGGCGATATTCGTTTCATCCATTCGCACTACAAAATCTAAAATCAACAATCTAAAATCTAAAATCAAGAAATGTCACAGGAAAATTGACCCATGACTGAGGCTCAACACGACAAGACGATCCTGCTGGTGGATGACTCGGACCTGGTAGCCGGGGTCCTGACGCAGTTCTTCTCGGCCCGGGGCTACCGGGTGGTCCGGGCGGAAAACGGCGCCGAAGGGGTTCGCCTGGCCTACGCCGAAATCCCCGACGTGATTATCATGGACGTGGAGATGCCACTCATCCAGGGCTACCAGGCCAGCCGGCTCCTGAAGCACCGCCGGGGGGTCCGGGAGATCCCCATCATCATGCACACCAGCCGGAGCGAGGACCGGGACCAATACTGGGCCTTCGACTCCGGGGCCGACGCCTTTATCAACAAGGATTTCGACAACCTCGAGACCCTGGCCGCCAAAGTCGATGTCCTGGCCGACCATCCCCCGCCGGATCTGAGCGCCATCCGGGAGGACGAAGGCGGCGTGGCCGGGGAAGCCCTTTTCGAGACGATGGGCGGCCTCTTCGATGAGCAGCTCTTTAAGAGCGCCGTGGTCAATCTTCTCACCGCGGCCGGGAAGCGGATCGGCTCCCTGAGCGCCACGGCTGAAGGGATTTTCGAGGTTCTCGACAAGGTCTGCGAGGTCCACCTTGCCGCTATCCTCATGAAGTACGGCCGGGAGCCGGTGGCCTACATCCGCCCTTCGGACGCCGTCTTCCGGGCCGACGTGGACGAGCTCTACCGGGTCTGCCTCAACGATTTCTACCGCCATTTTCCCGATCTCAACCTGGAAAAGACCCGGCAGGTTTTCCTCAACCTCGACCACCGCGGCGACTTCAACAAGCTCCGGATCGACGGCCGGCGGATCTCCTCTTATACCGCCGTTGACATCCGGGGCAAGGGCGACACCGTGGTGGGGACCCTCCACCTGGGCAATCTGACCAACAATTACTTTTCGGATACCATCGTTGCTCAGGTCCGGACCTTCACCGACTACGCCGGGATCATCCTGGAAAACGCCATCCTCTTCAACCAGATCTCGGAGATGCAGCACAAGATCCGCACCGTCTTCGCGAAGCTCGTCCCCAAGGAGATCATCGACGACCTCGTGGAGCGCCACTCCGAAGCGGCCTTCATGACCGGCGAAAAGCGGGAGCTGGCGGTCCTTTTCTCTGATATCCGCTCTTTTACCACCATCAGCGAGCACAACTCGGCCGAGGACGTCGTCTCCTTTCTCAACCAGTATTTCAACACCATGGTGGGGATTATCAAGGCTCACGGGGGGACCATCGACAAATTCGTGGGCGACGCCATCCTGGCCATCTTCGGGGCGCCCAAGAGCTACGAGGACAACGCCCGCCGGGCTGTCCGGGCCGCCATTGAGATGATCCGGGCCGCCTCCCGGGTGGACCTCGGAAACCTGGTGCTCCCCCCCGATGGCTTCCAGATCGGCATCGGCATCCACGAAGGCCCGGCCGTGGTGGGATTCATCGGGTCTTTCGACAAGCTCGACTACACCGTTATCGGCGACACCGTGAACCTGGCATCCCGGCTCGAAGGGCTGACCAAATACTACAAGCGGCCCATTATCGTCTCCGAAACGGTCCGGGAGCGGATCGCCGACGAGATCTTTCTGCGGGAGGTGGACACCGTCAAGGTCAAGGGGAAGGAGACCGCCACCGCCATTTATACCGCCGAGCTGGACCCTGAGCCCTTTTCCGAAACCTTCACCGACCACTACCACAAGGGGCTCAAGCTCTATAAGATGGGCTCCTGGGACACGGCCCTGGAATACTTCAACGCTTGCGCCGCCGCCGTCCCCGACGACCCGGTGACCGCCCTCTTCATCGAACGGTGCAAAGCCTTCCGGGACCGGCCCCCGAGCGACTGGGACGGAACGGTGGTGATGGATTTCAAGTAGTTAGATTTTAGATTGATTATCGGGGATTTACCGGCTCACGCCAATCCCCCGGACTGACCTTAACCATCTGACGCCGGAGCCCATGCCCATGGCATCGCTTCCCATACTCGTCATCGATGACGAGCCGTCGATCGCCGACGGCTGCCGCCTGACGCTGGCCGAAGCCGGCCGGACCGTCGAGACTTGCGCCACCGGCCGGGCGGGGCTCGATGCCCTGTCCCGGACCCGTTACGCCCTCGTGCTCCTCGATATGAAGCTCCCGGACATGAACGGGATGGAGATCCTCAAGACGGTGGTCCGCGAGCAGCCCGATGTCTGCGTGATCGTGATGACCGGGTATTCGACGGTGAAAAACGCGGTCGAAGCCATGAAAATCGGGGCGTTCGACTATATCGCCAAGCCCTTTACCGCGGATGAGCTGCTCGGGGCCGTCCGGACGGTCTTTGAAAACCGTCTGCTGAAGGCGGAAAACCTGGCCCTGCGGACCCAGCGGGCCGTCGAGTCGGCGGAGCGGGTCGGGATTGTCGGGGAAAACGAGCTCCTTCTCGATGTGCTCGAGGCGGTCCGGAAGGTGGCCCCCACCGAGACCACCGTGTTGATCAGCGGCGAGAGCGGCACCGGCAAGGAGCTGTTCGCCCAAGCCATTCACCATCACGGCAACCGGTCCGACCACCCCTTTATCCCGGTGGATTGCAGCGCGTTTGCGTCGTCTTTGCTCGAAAGCGAGCTCTTCGGCCATGTCAAAGGGGCTTTCACCGGCGCGGTTTCGGATAAGGCCGGGATTTTCGAGGCGGCTCACCGGGGGACCCTCTTTCTCGACGAGGTGGCCAACCTGAGCCTGGACATTCAGGCCAAGCTGCTCCGGGCCATTGAAACCCGGGAGATCAAGCCGGTGGGCGGCAGCCGGATGAAAACCACCGACGTCCGAATCGTGGGCGCCACCAACCGGGACCTCAGAACGATGGTGGGAGCGGGCGACTTCCGAGAGGACTTCTTTTATCGCCTGAACGTCTTTCCCATCCACCTCCCGCCGCTCCGGGAGCGCCGGGACGACATCCCCCGGCTCCTCTACCACTTCCTGCGGGTCTTCCGGGCTCAGACCGGCAAGCGCGTGGACGGATTCTCCGACGACTCCCTCCGGATACTGGTCAACTACGACTGGCCGGGCAATGTCCGGGAGCTTCGGAACGTGGTGGAGCGCCTGATGATCATCGCCGACGGCCGGGTCCTCGACTCCCGGCAGGTCACCGAGCACTGGGACCAGCGGGCGGTCACCGGCGACGGGGTCCCCAGCACCCTGGACGAGCTCAAGTCGGTCAAGCAGCATCTCCTCGAAGACCGGTTCGGCCGGATCGAGCGGGCCTTTCTGGAAAAAGCCCTGGCGGCCAGCGGCGGGAACATCAGCCAGGCCGCCCGGCAGGTGGGGATGCAGCGCTCCAACTTTTCCACCCTCATGAAAAAGCATGGCCTGTCCGCCGATGCCGTCG
>CAYNGG010000118.1:0-10569 GCA_964396575.1 uncultured Desulfobacteraceae bacterium
TACCGGAGGACCAGGGTGGCCGGCGATCCGGTCTCCCGGGCCTTGATGGATGCCGTGGCATAGGCGTGGGCACAGGCGCTTTGGGCCGAATAGTCCTGGCGGGCCGCCGGGCACTGGGCCTTGGTCACCGGGCACGGAGCCGGAGGGCCGTTGAGGAAAATCTCGGCCTTTTCCGGGGGGGTCTCCGGGTCCAGGATGGCGGCCGGCTTGTCCAGATAATGGCAGGTGGCGGGCTCCACCGAATCGAACCGGCGTTCGAGCCCCCGCATCTCCGAATAGCTGTACCGGATGGCGCCGTTGATGAACCGGCCGGAGGCGGGAGCCCGACGGGGCGCCCGGTAGATCTTGGCCGAAATGAGCGGGTTGACGATGGGATGGTTCCCCTCGTTGACAATTTCCAGATAAATCCGGATACCCCGGGTTTTGATGGGGTCGAGGATGGTGGCCGGGAGGTGGCTGCCCAGGTTGGGCGTGAGGTCATCGCCGCTCTGGAGAACCACGAAGTGCTCGTTCAGATACATGGAGCAGGTGGTGATCACGCCCTCGCCGGCCGGGACCGTCACCGCCCGGACCGCCCGCCGGACCTGATACCGGTTGAGGAGCTCCCGCCCTTCCGCATTGAAGAGAATCCGGCGGAGGGTGTCCCGGCCGAGGTGGCCCTTGAGGTCGCAGACGACCTTGTGAGGGGCGATGAGGATCCGGCCGTCCCCGGAGACGGTGGTGGATGCCGGCAGCTTCAGCTCGGCCCGCTCGATGGCCGCCACCACCGCGTCGGAGGAAAGCCGGGCATCAGGGTCGCAGAAGACCAGGCGGCCCACGGGAAAGCCGGGGGCAAAGCAATCCTGAAAATCGGAGAGGTCCGGATAGCCGGGGATCACCGACGAGGCCGTGAGGACGAGCCGGGCGGTCTTCCCCTCCAGCCCGTCGGCGCCGGGCGGATCGCTCTTGATCCGGATACCGAGGCGAGCAATCCGGGACCGCTCGCTGAACATCAGGTCGTCCGGCTGATGGCGAACCCGGTCGGCCAGTTGGTCGGAGAGACCGAACTCGGCCTCGAAAACCGCTTTCCGGTCGTCGGCGGTGATCACCCGGGTGATCACCCCGTCAGCGGATTGCATGAATCCGCGGTAATGGCGTTCTCTTAAGGATGGATGGATCATGGCTCGCTCGTCTAAGGATGCTGGAATTTAATGCCCGCTCGAAACCGTGACTTTACGAACCGCGGCCGGGGCTTGTCAAGCGGTTTCGGTTCCCAAGCGGCTATCGGTTGCGTCCTCGGCGATTATCGGTTACGCTAATCAGGAAAGGAGGTCACTTATGTTTGAGCACCCTTCAAAACGAGCTTATCGGCGCTGCCCCTGCCAGGAGGACATTCTCTACGCACGGTATCTGACGGACGCCTTTTCCATGGGCACGGCGTTGAACACCAGCCTGGACGGGATGTATTTCGAAACCCCGAAACCGGTTCCCATGGCGGCCGACATCGACATCAAACGGGAGGCGGCCGACAAAACGGCCAAGGCCGGGGAGGACCTCCGCCGGGGTCGGGTCCGGTGGTGCCGCCCGATCCCGGCGGCCGGCCGGTTCGGGATCGGGGTCCAGTACATGCCGGCGGTAGCGGCCTACCCCTGCGACTATTGCGGTGAGACCACGCCCTACCCCCGGATCCGCAAGATCGACACCTTCATGTACCTCTGCGACGATTGTTGTGACGCACTGACGGGGATGTCTCCCGAAACCATGCGGTCCTTGCTCAAGCGGTTTATCCTCGGCAATGTGATATGACCGAAACGACGGCTTCACCCCGAACCGACGATCAGTCGAGCCTGTTTGAGGCCATGGCCCGGCCGGATTTCTACCCGCACCCGGTCATGGACATTCAGACCGAGGAGACCCATATCTCCCGGGTTTTTCTGACCGGGGACGTCGTTTACAAGGTCAAGAAAGCCGTGGACTTCGGGTTTCTCGACTTCAGCGACCTCGACAAGCGCCGCTATTACTGCGACCGGGAGGTGAGCCTCAACCGGCGGCTGGCCCCGGACGTTTATCAGGGGGTGGTCCCCATCACCCGGTCGGGCGACGGCTTTGCCCTTGACGGAGACGGCGAGGTGGCGGAATACGCCGTCCGGATGCGGCAGCTCCCGGCTGACCGGTCCATGGCCCGGTGCCTTCGGGACGGGACCCTGCCCGACGGGGCCGTCGAGTCCCTGGCCGAGGTCCTCACCCGGTTTTACGCCGAAGCCGAGACCGGCCCCGAAATCAACGCGACGGGCGGCTGGGAGACCGTCCGGGGCAACTGCGAGGAGAACTTTACTCAGCTTGACCCGACCGCCGGGCGGCTCATCGACGAGCGCCATTACCGGATCATCCGGGAGGCCACCCGGTCGTTTCTCCGCCGCCGGCGGCCATTGTTCGAAGACCGGGTGGCGGCCGGCCGGATTCGGGACTGCCACGGAGATCTCCGGTCCGGCCACATCTACTACTTCACCCAAGACGGGGTGGCGATCATCGACTGCATCGAGTTCAACGACCGATTCCGGTACAGCGACGTGGCCGCCGATCTGGCCTTTCTGGCCATGGATCTCGATTACCTCGGCCATCACCGCGTCGGCACCGAGCTGATGACCGCTTACGCCCGCCGGGCCGAAGACCTGGACCTCTTCATACTCCTCGATTTCTACAAAAGCTACCGGGCCGTCGTCCGCTGCAAGGTCGCCTGTTTGCGGATCGAGGAGCCCGGCGTGGGCCGGACGGAGGAAGCCCGTCTCCGCCGGGAGGCCGACCGGTTCCTCAACCTGGCTTACGAATACGCCATCGCCTTCACCCGGCCGACCATTATCGTCGTCTGCGGAATGCCGGCTTCGGGAAAGAGCACCATGGCCCGCCGCTTGAGCGATTCCCTCCGGGTCCCGGTTCTCCGGTCCGACCAGATCAGGAAGTCCTTGTTTCAGGTTTCCGATGAGACCGCCCCGGAAACGGCGCCGTTTGAATCCGGGATCTACACCCCGACGGCCACGTCCTTGACCTACGGCCGGATGCTGGGGGATGCCCACGACATCGTCAAGTCGGGCCGGTCGGTGATCCTGGACGCCACCTTCGGCCGGCAACACCATCGGGACGAAGCCCGCCGGCTGGGACGCGACACCGACGCGAATCTCCTTTTCGTGGAATGCTACGCCCCCTGGCGGGTCCTTCGGGAGCGTCTCGAGGGCCGGGAATCGACGGAATCCGTTTCCGACGCCCGAGCCCATCATCTGGACGACTTCCGGAAAGCGTTCGAGCCCTTGGACGAAATCGAGGACGAACGCCATCTTCGGGTCAACACGGAAGCCCCGGTCGATGCCAGCGTCCGGGAGATCCTGGCCAATGACCCCTTTCTCGCCGTGGACGGATCGGCGGAGGCGCATGAGTAACCCCATGGCTCCTTCTCCCCTTTTCAATCGGATTCTCGCGGCCATTGACCAGCCCGGTGAACCCGGCCCGCCGGTGATCACGGCCGCCCGGCTCGCGGCGCGTGAGAGGGCGGGTCTGGTGTCTCGGGTCAGGACTCGGGACTCGATAGACGGGGCCGGATCGGATAAACCGTTGAGAACGTGGTCCGCCGGGAGCGCTGCCCGGTGATGGTGGTCACCGACGAGGACGCCCGGGTCCGGTGGACGCCGTGAGCCGGTCCGGGAGCGGGGGACTTCGCAGCGGGTTTACCACCGGGACGGCCGCCGCCGCCGCGGCCAAAGGAGCGTTGACCCGGCTGCTCGACCCCGAAGCCCGGCCCCGCCGGGGCGGGGTCTCCGTGCCCCTGCCCGGCGGGGGTCGCCTGACCATCCCCGTCCATGCTCTAACCCGAAAGGGGCCGGACACGGCGGTCTGCTCAGTGATCAAGGACGCCGGGGACGACCCGGACGTCACCCACCGGGCCGAGATCGGGGCCGTCGTCACCCTCCTTTCCGATCCGGCCCCGTCGCTGACCATCGTCGGGGGCCGGGGGGTGGGCCGAGTGACCAAGCCGGGGCTGGAGGTGGAGCCGGGTGAGCCGGCCATCAATCCGGTCCCCCGCCGGATGATCGCCGCCGCCGTCGAAGAAGCCCTGGCCGGCCGGAATCTCCCGGTCCGAGTCGAGGTCTTTGTCCCCGAAGGCGAGCGGCTGGCGGAAAAGACCCTGAACCGCCGGCTGGGGATCATCGGCGGAATCTCGATTCTCGGAACCACCGGGATCGTCCGCCCCCTGTCCCACGACGCCTACATCGCCTCGGTCCGGTCGGCCCTGTCGGTGGCCGCGGCTTCGGGCCTCGACACCGTTGTGCTCACCACCGGCCGGCGGAGCGAGCGCCTGGCTCAGGCCCGTTGGCCGGATTGGCCCGAAGAGGCTTTTATCCAGATGGGGGATTTCTTCAAAGACGCCCTGACCGCCTCGGCGGCGAACGGTCTGAAGACGGTCATCCTGGCGGTCTTTTTCGGCAAGGCCGTTAAAATGGCATCCGGAGCCGTCCAGACCCATGCGTCGCGGTCTCGGATGGCCCTGTCCCAACTTGCCGAGTGGACGCTTTCGGCATCGGGCGATCAACCATTGGCCGACGCGGTGGCCGGGGCCAACACCGCTCGGCACGCCTTCGACCTGATCCAACCGGCCTGCCCGTCGGCCATCGGTCAGGTGGGCGATCGGATGGTCCGGGCCGCGGCAAGCTTTGCCGGGCCGGACCTTTCGGTCC
This sequence comes from uncultured Desulfobacteraceae bacterium, assembly GCA_964396575.1. GTDB lineage: Bacteria > Desulfobacterota > Desulfobacteria > Desulfobacterales > JAABSP01 > CAYNGG01. The sequence continues at coordinate 4,707 of CAYNGG010000118.1, forward strand.
GGGGGGTGATCTTCGGCTACGACGAAAGGGTCCGGTACGACTCGGCCGGAGCGTCCGCCCGATGATCCCGGTGACCGTCATCGGGATGGGGCTTTCCCCGGCGGACCTCACCGCTGTTCACCTGGAGATCATCCGGTCGGCCGACCTCCTGGTGGGCGGAGCCCGCCATCTGGTTCACTTCTCCGACCTCCCGGCTGAAACCCTGGAAATCAAGGGTCGGTTGACGGCGGTGATCGAGGCGATCCGGGATGCGGTGGCAACGCGGCGGGTGGTGGTCCTGGCCTCGGGAGACCCGCTCTTTTACGGAATCGGGGCTCTGCTCATCCGGTCCCTGGGCCGGGACCGGGTCCGGGTTTATCCCAACATCACCTCGGTGGCCGCGGCCTTTGCCCGGATCGGCGAGCCCTGGGGGACGGCACGGGTGGTCAGCCTCCACGGCCGGGAGGGCGAGGGATCGATCCATCAGGCGCTGACGGAATCGGAGACCGTGGCCGTCCTCACCGATCCCAAATGGACCCCGGCCCGGTTGGCCGGCCGGCTGATAGATGGTGGCCATCCAGACCTGTCCATGGCCGTCCTGGAGCAACTGGGGGCGCCCGAGGAGCGGGTTCGGTGGATGTCGCCGGCGGAAGCGGCGGCCGGAACCTTTGCGGAGCCCAACCTGGTGATCCTCAAACGGCCCGCCGAGGTCCGGCCGGTCCGGGGCGTCTATCCGGGGATGCCCGAATCGGCCTTTGCTCACCAGCGGGGGCTGATCACCAAAGCCGAGGTCCGGGCGGTGACTCTGGCCAAGCTCCGCCTCGACGCGGACGACCTGACCCTCTGGGACCTGGGGGCGGGCAGCGGGGCGGTTTCGGTGGAGGCGGCCCGGCTTCTCCGGCGGGGCCGGATCATCGCGGTGGAAAAGGATTCTGACCGGCGGGGGGATATCGACGCCAACCGCCGCCGGTACGGGATGACCCGGATCGAGATCGTCGATGCCCGGCTGCCCGACGGCATGGCCGATCTTCCCCAGCCGGACCGGGTTTTTGTGGGCGGCGGCGGAACCGACCTGCGGGCCATCATCGAAACGGCCGCCGACCGGCTCCGGCCCGGCGGAATTCTGGTGATGAACACGGTCCTCCTGGCCAGCCTGTCCACCGGCCTGAAAACCCTGGCCGACCGGGGCTGGACCCCGGAGGTGGTTCAGGTTCAGATCAGCCGGAGCCGACCCATGCCCCATGACCTGCGCCTGGTGGCGCACAACCCGGTCTTCATCCTCTCGGGGACGAAGCCCGGCGGGGCGACCTCACCCGCCCCCTGACGGAAAGGCAAGACAGACCATGACCGACCCCCGTTTTCCCATCACCTTCGTCGGCGCCGGCCCCGGCGACCCCGAGCTGATTACCGTCAAGGGCCAGCGGGCTCTGGCCGAGGCTGATCGGGTGATCTACGCCGGGTCCCTGGTGCCCGAGGCGGTGCTCAGTTGGTGCCGGGAAGGGGTGCCGACCGCCAACAGCGCGGGCATGGACCTGGATGCCATTGTGGCGGCCATGGCGGCGGGGTACCGGGCCGGCGAGCGGGTGGTCCGGCTCCACACCGGCGACCCGAGCCTCTACGGGGCGATTTTCGAGCAGATGGTCGGGTTGCGGGACCAGGAAATCCCCTACCGGGTGATTCCGGGGGTTACCGCCGCCTTTGCCGCCGCCGCCGCCATGGGGATCGAGTACACCCGTCCGGAGGTCACCCAGACCCTGATCCTGACCCGGGCCGCCGGCCGGACCCCGGTGCCCGATGCGGAGGCCCTCGCCGATTTGGCCCGCCACCGGGCGGCCATGGCCATCTATTTAAGCATCGGTCAGGTGGCAGATGTAGCCAGGACCCTGGCCGAAGCCTACGGCCCGGAGGCTCCCTGCGCGGTGGCCTATCGGGTGAGCCAGCCCGACGAACGGATCATCCCCACAAAGATCGCCGACCTGGCCGAGACGGTGGCGGCGGCCGGGATCACCCGCCAGGCCCTCATCCTGGTGGGGCCCTCCGTCGAACCGCCGGATGCCCCGCCAAAGCGGGGTCCCCGGTCAAAGCTCTACGACCGGGCCTTTTCCCACGGCTTTCGGTCCGACTCGAGATAGGCCGTCACCCGAGCCTCGTAGCGGCGGACGATCTCCCGGATCACCGGGTGACTGACGGAGCCCAGGCGGATCTCATCCACCGACCCGATGGGCATCACGTCCACCGTGGTCCCGGTGATAAAGGCCCCGTCCAGGCCGGCCAGGTCATCCTCGTGGATGGGCCGCTCGACCACCTCGACCCCGATTTCGTCACAGATGGCCATGACCTGATGGCGGGTCACGCCGGGGAGCACCGCGTGGGAGGGCGGGGTATAGAAGGTTTGACCGACGACCGCGAAAAAGTTGGACCGGCTCCCTTCGGTGACATATCCGTCTTCGTCCACCAGGAGCGCCTCGTATGCCCCTTCGCGTTGCCGGGCCTCGGTGATCCGGTCCCGGAACCGGGCGTTGACGGTCTTGAGGTGGGGGGTTTCCCGGACGCCGGTATGGCGGATGGTGTGGATGCCCGTCCGCCGGGCATCGGGTCCGGGGGATTCGGCGGGGATGAAGTAGGCCAGGAACCGCTCATCCCCGCCCGGCTTCGACCAGACCAGCTTGGCGTGGACCCCGTCGGGCCGGTTGAGGGCCGCCAGTCGGCCCATGTCGGCCCGGATCTCGGTGTCCGTCCGGGTGATCTCCTCGCCGATCATTTTCGCGCTCCGGCGCATCCGGGCCAGGTGATCTTCCCAGAAAAGCGGCCGGCCGGCCACGATCCGGATTACCTCGTAAACCGCCGGCCGACCGATCCCCGCGAATATCGGTCCCGCGTCCTCACGTCGGATTACCCCGCCATCGGCCATCAGATACGGCTCAATCGTTTCCCCTTTTAACAGCACGGCTTCCCTTTCCTTGAATCGAGGTTCAGATGGGCGCGCCCGCCCGGTCTTCCTCCCTTGATGCCAGACGAGCCCGCCTCTGGCAACGATAAACTGACCCGGATCGACGCCCTTTGACCAGAAAATCAGCCGTATCCGTCCAGCTCCCGCCATTTTCCGTTTTTTCGATTGAATTTTCAATTAACCCATATTAGCATCAAGCAGAAGCAGCTCGTCGGATCTCATTACATAGAACGGCCGGGGGAAAAGCGATGGCGATGATCAGCAAGATCCAGGTGACCAGCGGCGTTTACATGATCGAAATCCCGGATGCGGAGCTCCGGATTCTGTGCGGATGCCCGGCTGACAGCGTTAAGCATCTCGTCAAGCGGGGATTGATCGTAACCAAGGAAAAAGACGGGGTCTTTTTTGAAACCGGACCCAACGCGGTTCTGCTCTCCGATGTCCTGGTCCAGAACGGCAGCTTTGCCAATCTGGCCGAGTTTCCCATTCTCCAGATGCTCTACCGCCAGGGCACCATCATCCCCAAGCATCCCAACAACACCGGGGTCAAGCCGATGATCATCGGCCTCGCCGAGCAGGTGGAGGCTCAGCTCCAGTATATCTACCGGGGCAACTACGGGCTGGTCAGCGAGGAGGAGATCATGGAGACCGGGATCTCCCGTGAGGAAGCCCGGGAGATGATGCGGCTCAAGCTCAAGTTCGCCTTCGGGAAAATCAGCCCCGCCGAAGAGCTGGTGGACACCCGGGTGGTGGACAACGAGCCGGTGGAGATCCGGAACGGGGCCTTTATCCGGCGCATCAAGCTCAACGTCTTCGAGATCTCCTACGGCAACGAGAAGGTGATGGTGGACCTCAACCTCGCCCCTCACGAAAGCTACGGGGCCTCCTATACCCTCGGCTTCCACCACATCCGGCGGGAATACTTCGCCGTTATCCACGCCGGCGAGGGCGACGGCTGGAACGTCAACCGCCCCTGCATGGCCAGCATCCTGATGTTCCAGGGCAAGATCTACCTTATCGACGCCGGGCCAAATGTTCTCTACAGCCTCACCGCTTTAGGGATCGGGGTCAATGAGGTCGATGGAATCTTTCACACCCACGCCCACGACGACCACATCGCCGGCTTTACCATGCTCATGAGATCCGACCACCGGATCAAATACTACGCCACGCCGCTGGTCCAGGCGTCGGTGGCCAAAAAGCTCTCGGCGCTCATGTCCATCACCGAAAAGAACCTCTTCGGCTATTTCGACGTCCACGACCTGAAGTTCGACGTCTGGAACGACATCGAGGGCCTCGAGGTCAAGCCGATCTTCTCCCCTCACCCGGTGGAGACCAGCGTGCTCATCTTCCGGACCCTCTGGGAAAACGGCTACCGGTCCTACGCTCACTTCGCCGACATCGTATCCCTGAGCGTCCTGAAAGGGTTTATCACCGATGACGACGACGACATCGGGGTCTCCCGGGAATACTACGAGCGAATCAAGCGGGTTTATCTCTGCAAGGCGGATATCAAGAAGCTCGACGTGGGCGGCGGCCTGATCCATGGGGATGCCAGGGACTTCCGGGAAGATCCATCGGACAAGATCTTCCTCTCCCACACCTCCGATGACCTGACCGTCGAGCAGAAGGAGATCGGGTCCGGGGCCCCCTTCGGGATGGTCGATGTCCTCATCCCCACCTCCCAGAATTATCTCCACGCTTACGCCCTGGAGTTTCTCCGGACCTACTTCCCGGCGGCGCCCCATCATCAGCTCAAGATCCTCTTAAACAACCGGCTTCTCACCTTCAACCCCGAATCGATCCTGTTGAAGGACGGGATCGTCAATGAGGATATCTACCTGATCCTCACCGGAAACGTCGAGCTGATCCACACGAACACCAACGTCCACAGCATTCTCTCCGCCGGGGCGCTCATCGGCGAGATGACGGCCCTCGACGGGGTTTCCATCACCGGGACTTACCGGGCGGCCAACTTTGTCCAGGCCCTGCGGCTGCCCTCGTCGCTGTACTCGGAGTTCGTCAAGCACAACAACCTCTTCACCGATATCAAGCGGCTCCAGGAAAACCGGCGGTTTCTCCAGAAGACCTGGCTCTTCGGCGAGGTGGTTTCCTACCCCACCCAGAACAAGCTCGCCCAGGCCATGCACCGTGAGCACTGCAAGCAGGGCGGGAAATTTCCCCGCGAGGTCCATGACGCTATCTTCATGGTTAAGTCCGGGTCGTTGCGCCGGACCATCGACGGGGAGGTCTTCGAAACCCTCGGGCAGGGGCACTTTTTCGGCGAGGAATGCGTCCTGTTCAAAACCACCAGCCTTTACCAGGTCCGGGTGGTGGAGGACACCGAGATCTACCGGATTCCCGGGGATATGCTCCTGGACATCCCGGTGGTCCGCTGGAAGCTTTTCGAAACCTTTCAAAAGCGGATGGAAAGCGTGGTCAAGTCCCGGTTCGAGCAGCCTCCCCGGCGGAGCTCAACCCGGCGGCCAAAAAAGGCGGAGGCATCTTGACATCCGGCGTCCGGGGATTACTTTTTCATCAACAGAGCGATACCCATCGGCTCAACGCCGGTGTCGCGATATGACTGACTCATGATCATCGTTCAAAGCCTTTTTCAAAACAAGGGCTTTGAACGACCCCGAACCGGTAACCGGGCGGCGTCCTTTGACGCGGCCCGTTTTTGTTTGGCGACCCGTCACCCGGCGAATGCTCCCCTCCCCCGCCCGAAAGCGATCCCATGAAACAGCCCAAGCGACGATTCCATTCCTACGGTCCGGTCAATGAAGCCCGCCACTTCGTGGTCCCCCGACGGGAGCTGGTGGATAACCTGGTCCACCATCTGGTGGGTGACCCGGCCGACGGCGGCCACTATTTCACCGTCTGGGCCCCCCGGCAGACGGGCAAGACCTGGCTGGTTCGAAGGGCCCGGAAGGA
>CAYNGG010000119.1:0-10496 GCA_964396575.1 uncultured Desulfobacteraceae bacterium
ACACAAACATCTTCAACCTCTTTCCATACCATAATGATTTATCATGTCAAACAGAAAACGGATTCCATGACATCCTCCCGTTCAAAAAATGCTGTGAGTCGTGGCCGGCGACGGTCACAAAGGGAGCGGATAAAACCTATCTGCCTTTAAAGGCTTATCAATTAAAGGCTTATCAATATATAATTTCGTTTGATATCGAATCTTGACCCTTGAGTGTGTTCATGTCATAATCCCGCTACCAACGGGCCGCAAGTTTTGCGGCCAAAACTTCAACCATCAAGGAGGAGATCATGACCATCGATCGCATGGTGCTCGCCTTTGCCGGCGGGATGGTGCTCGTGTCGGTGTTGCTGGCGGTGATCCACAGCACCTACTGGCTGTTTCTGACCGCCTTTGTGGGCGCGAACCTCATTCAATCGTCATTTACCGGGTTCTGTCCCCTGGCCAAAATCCTGAAGGGGATAGGGATCTCGCCGGGACGGGCCTTTGACTAACCGGCGCCGGGGTCGATTCGTGGCTTGACAAACCGGTCCGCCTTGGATATGGGAAACTTGATGAGGCCTTTGGATGAATCGAGGTGGAGGCGAGACGGACAGTGAAGACCGGAAACGGATTTGTGGAGTGGTGGCGCGGCACCCTTTCGCCTTCCACCACCGCTCGGTAGCAACAGATCAGTCGAATGCGCGCGGCTGGGGGTGGTAGATTCGATGGCGCCCACGGCCGTTCCGGACAACGGCAAGCCGGAGCTTCCCGAGGGGGTTCCGGCTTTTTTTATAGGGTTTGACCGGGAAGGAGACGGGGTGAGTGAAAAGCAATTGATGCTGGGCAACGGGGCCATCGCCCGGGGATTGGTGGAAAACGGCTGCCGGGTGGCCACGGCCTATCCGGGGACCCCGTCGTCGGAGATCCTCGCCGAGGTGGCCGCTTTAAAGACGGCCGAAGACCTGCCCATGCACGTCCAGTGGGCGGTCAACGAGAAGGTCGCTTTCGAGATCGCTTATGCCGGGGCCATGAGCGGGCTCCGGGCGGCGGTGAGCATGAAGCAGGTGGGTCTGAACGTGGCGGCCGACCCGCTCATGAGCGCCGCCTACATGGGGACCCGGGGCGGGTTCATCGTGGTGAGCGCCGATGATCCCGGGCCTCACTCTTCCCAGACCGAGCAGGACAGCCGGCTCATGGCGATGACGGCCAAAATCCCGGTGCTCGACCCGTCGTCGCCGGCCGAGGCACGGGAGATGATCGCCCTGGCCTACGAGATTTCAGAGGCTTACGCGGTTCCGGTGATGCTCCGGCCCACCACCCGGATCTGCCATGCCCGCCAGGACATCAGCTTGAAGGAGATCGACCGCCGGCCGCCGGCGCCCGACTTCCGGAAGGACCCGACCCGCTGGGCCGCGACTCCCAAGTTCCGCCTGGGGCTTCACGGCGAGCTCGAGGCCAAGCTGGCACGGATCGCTTCCCATCCGGCATCGGCTCCGGTTCTGGTGAACGCGGAGGCGCTCGAGGGGGACAATGCCGTCCGGGCGGTGATCGCGTCGGGGGTGGCCGCGGCCAACACGGCGGAGGCCCTCCGGGAGCTGGGCCTCTGGGAGACGGTCCCGCTTTACGCCGTCCGCCAGCCCTATCCCCTCCACACGGCCTTTATCGACCGGGTGCTGTCGGCTCACAACGCCCTCTTGATCATCGAGGAGACGGTCGGGATCATCGAGATTCAACTGGCCGACCGGTACCGGGTCCGGGGCAAGGCCGACGGCTCGGTGCCCGGCGTGGGCGAGCTGACGCCCGAACGAATCGACGCCGTGCTCCGGAGCTTTTGTGGTCTCCCGCCGGCCGAGGAAGCCGCTCCGGCGGCGGGGGGCCGCCGGCCCACCCTCTGCGCGGGGTGTCCTCACCGGGCGACCTTTTTCGCGATCAGAAAAGCGGCCAAAAAGGCCATCTACACCAGCGACATCGGATGCTACACCCTGGGGCTCAACCTGGGGGCGGTGGACACCGTCCTCTGCATGGGAGCGGCCATCAGCCAGGCGGCCGGGTTCTATCATGCCTTTAAGGGGACTGAAAAGCCGCCGCCGGTGGTGGCCACCATCGGCGATTCCACCTTTTTCCATGCCGGGGTCCCGGCGCTTATTGACGCGGTGACCCAGGGGGTTCGGATAGTCCTGGTGATCCTCGACAACCGGACCACCGCCATGACCGGGAACCAGCCGACCCCGGCGTCGGGGGTCGGGGCCGACGGCTCGCCCACTCGCGTGGTGGATATCGAGGCCCTGGTCCGGGGCTGTGGCGTGGACTTCTGCCGGACGGCCGACCCCTATGATCTGCCGGAATTCATCGAGCTGCTGAAGACGGCGATGGCCGAGGCTCGGGAGCGCGGCCCGGCGGTGGTGATCGCCCGGCACCCCTGTCTGTTGGACCGGCGCCAGGCTCGTTCCGGCGACGCCCGGCCACCGGTTACCGTGTCGGTGGACCCGGAAACCTGCGATTTCTGTCAGTATTGCATCACCCGGTTTGAATGTCCGGCCCTGGTTCCCGACGCGGCGGCGGAGGTGGTTCGGGTGGACCCGGCCCTGTGCAGCGGCTGCGGGGTCTGCGTTCACGTCTGTCCCAGGGGGTCAATCCTCGCCCGCTCGAAAGGAGATCTCAAATGAGCCCACCGGTGGAGCAGCAGATCGTCATCAGCGGCGTCGGGGGTCAGGGGGTGCTCTTTGTCACCCGCTTGCTGGCCGAGGCGGCCATCCGCCTCGATTTGCCCGTCCTCACCTCGGAAACCCACGGCATGGCCCAGCGGGGCGGCACGGTGATCTCCCATCTGAAGGTGGGCCGGTTTACCAGCCCCCTGATCCGCCGGGGCCGGGCCGACGGGCTGATAGCGCTCAAGGTCGAAAACCTGGCCGGGGGCCACGACACCTACCTCAAGCCGGGCGGCTGGACGGTGGTCAACAACCCCGAGCCCCCGGATCACCCGGCGGATGGTCCGGTCCGGGCGATCGACGCCGACGCGGTCGCCGAGCGGTTGGGCAACCCCCGGGCCGTCAATCTCATCGTGCTGGGATATGCCCTGTCCCGGCCCGACCCGCCGCTGTTTTGCGATCCGGACACCGTGGCGGCGGTCATCCACCAACAACTGGCCGATGCGCCCCGGCGGCGCGAGCAGGCCCTGGATGCCCTGTGGGCGGGGGCGGGAGGTGAGCGATGAAGATTCCGGTGACATGCGACAGTTGCGGCAAGTCTTACAACATCCCGGACCGGTACGCCGGCAAAAAGGTGAAATGCCCTCATTGCGAAGGGCCGATCTCGGTTCCGTCAGACGAGCCTGAGCCGGGGGAGATCACCCCCGACCGGCCGGCCCCTTCAGGGAAACGGGGGCGGCGGAAAACGTCGGCCCGTCGGGATGACCGCGCTCCCCGACGACGGGGGCGGAGCCTGTTTTTGTTTATCCTCCTGATGCTCCTGGCGGGCGGCGGGGCCTACTATTACTGGTTCTACATGAGGCCGGCCGAGGCGCCACCGCCGGCCGCGGAACGGCCATCGCCGCTGGCCCTGGTCCCGGCCACCTGTACGGCTTACGGCGGGCTCAACGTCGAGCGGCTCCTGTCGGCCAAGGTGATCACCGACAACCGGGAAGCCATCGACAAGGCCTGGCGGGAAGAGATTCTCCCGGACCTCGAGGCCAAGGCCGGCCCCAATAGCCAGGCCCTGATCCAGGAGCTCAAGGAATCGGGACCCCTGGCCGGACTCCGCCGGCGGGTGGCTCGGGTGGTGATGGGCGTGGACGCGAGCCGGGCCGCGGCCGCCGAGCCCGGGTCGGAAAAGGTCCCCGGAATTTTAATGGTGGAGACCCGGATGCCGGCCGAGCAGGCCATGGATGACCTCATGACCCTGTCGGAGGCCGAGGCGAAGGGGACCACTCTCCCCGGCGGGCGGAAGGCCTACCGGGGGGAGGCCGAAGGCCAGCCGCTCATGGCCACGGCCATCGCCGACCGGCTGGTGGCTTTCGGGGATGTCCCCCTGGTCCAGGCGTCGGCGGCCCTGGCCGACGGGACCGGGGTCGGGTCGGTGGCTGATGACGCCGCCCTGATGGCCCTGAGCGAGGGGGAGCGCGAGAACATCCTCTGGATCGCCTGGAAGATCGGGGAGGCGGAGCGGAAGCTGATGAGCCAGGGGGGGCCGTCGGGCATGCCGGTGAGCCCGGCCGACCTCACCGCCGTGCTCCTGACCCTCGATTACGCCTCGCCAAAGGGCCTCACCCTCCGGGTCAAGGCCCGGATGACCTCGGCGGAAGCGGCCGAGTCGGCCCGGTCCGCCCTGATGACTTCGGTGGCGCCCATGGCCGGGATGTTTTTGGGGATCACCGACAAGGAGCTCACCGGCACCGTGACCGGGCAGACCCTGGTGATCACCCTTCAGTTGAGCGACCAGCGGCTCGAGGAGCTTGGCAAAATGGGGGCGGCGGCGGCTCAGGGGGCGACGGTTCCCGGCAAGCCGGGGAGTCCGCCGGACCTCACCGCCATCCGGGGAAATATCCCCGACACCCCGGTCGCCGGGACCGTCAACGGGAAGCCCTTTACCGTCGAGGACGCTCAGCTCCGGGACGGCATCCTCACCCTCCGCCAGGGCCGGGATGTCTTCATGGACGCCGGCGTGATGATCTTCACCTTTCTCCGGGAGCAGGACCGAATCGAAGGCCGGGAGCTGACGGTTGGGCCCGAAACCTTCAACCCGCCCCACGTCCATGTTCAGTGGATGCCGGAGGGGGCATCCGTGCCCGAAACCCGGATCATCATGAACGATTACACCCTGCTCCTGGCCTTTGAAAAGCGGGAGGGGGACCGGTTGGACGGGCGGATTCACCTGGACCTTCCCGAATCCACCGGGACCGCCATCCAGGGGACCTTTTTGGCCCGGTTGCGATAGGGCGCGGTGACCTTATGATCATCGAATCCCTGCTCGACACCGACCTCTACAAGCTGACCATGATGCAGGGGGTGCTCCACCAATTCCCCTGGGCCGAGGTGGAATACAGATTCAAGTGCCGGGACGAGGGGGTCGATCTGGCCCCCCTGGTTGATGCGGTCTCCCGTGAGGTGGACCATCTCTGCACCCTCCGCTTCCGGCAGGAGGAGCTGGACTATCTCCGAACCCTCCGGTTCATCAAGGAGGACTTTGTCCAGTTTCTCCGGCTCTTTCAGCTCAACCGGTCGTTCGTCCGGATCGAGGCTGAGACCGATGGGCGGCTGTCCATCACCATCCGGGGCCCCTGGCTCCACACCATCCTTTTCGAAGTCCCGGTCCTGGCCATCATCAACGAGCGGTATTTCGCGGACCGCCGGCCGCCGGCCGATCCCGAGGAGGGCCGGCGGAAGCTCGCCGACAAGATCGAGACGGTCCGGGCGGCCGTCGGGCAAGGTCTTGACTTCTTCTTCTCCGACTTCGGGACCCGGCGGCGCTATTCCCGGACCTGGCAGGCGGAGATCCTGACCACCCTCAAACGGGAGCTGCCCGACCAGATCCGGGGGACGAGCAACGTCCATTTCGCCCGGACCCTGGGGCTCACCCCCATCGGGACCATGGCTCACGAATGGCTCATGGCGGCCCAGGCCCTCGGGCCGAAGCTGGCCAACAGTCAGAAGTTCGCCCTGGAACATTGGGCTCAGGAATACCGGGGAGACCTGGGGATCGCCCTGTCGGACGTGGTGGGGTTCGACGCCTTTGTTCACGATTTTGACATGTACTTTGCCAAGCTCTTTGACGGCTGTCGTCAGGACAGCGGCGACCCCTTTGTCTGGGGGGACCGGCTTATCGAGCACTACCAGTCCCTCAAGATCGACCCGATGACCAAGTCGGCGGTCTTTTCCGACGGGCTGACCTTTCCCCGGGCCATCGAGATCGCCCGGCATTTCGAGGGTCGGATCAAGACCTCCTTCGGGATCGGGACCAATCTGACCAACGACCTGTCCGAGCGGGCGATCCAGATCGTCATCAAGATGACCCGCTGCCAGGGGGCCCCGGTGGCCAAGATCTCCGATTCCCCCGGCAAGCAGATGTGCCGGGACACCGGCTATCTCGAATATCTCAAAAGCGTGTTTCTGGGGCGGCGGTAGGTGAGGTTCAAGGCAGCCCGCCGGCTCGACCCCCCATGACAAACCGACGGAGACCTCCGGGGTTTCCAAAGATTTGGAAACCCCGGAGGTCTCCAGATTCGGGGCAAGGCCCCGGAAGGAGTATCTGATTCCATGACACGGATGGCATTGAAAACGGCGGCCGTGGCCGCCATCGCGCTGATTTTGACCCTGACTTTCGCCCCGGCCCCGTCGGCCGGACCCGTCCGACTCACCTACGCCAACTTCCCGCCGGCCCCCACCTTTCCCTGCGTCCAGATGGAGCGGTGGAAAGCCGAGGTGGAAAAGCAGACGGAGGGAGCGGTCCGGATCGATACCTTTCCAGGCGGGACCCTTCTGGGGGCCAAAGACATGTTCGACGGGGTGGTGGCCGGCCAGGCCGACATCGGCTGCCTCTGCATGGCCTATCAGCCGGGCCGGTTTATCGTGACCAACGCCACGAGCCTCCCCCTGGGCATCCCCAGCGCCCGGGTGGGCAGCCTCGTCCTCTTCGACCTCTTCCAGCAGTATCAGCCGAAGGCCTTTGAAAAGGTCAAGGTCCTGACGCTCTTCACCACCGCCCCGGCCAACATCATGTCCCGGAAGCCGATCCGGACCCTGGAGGACCTCTCGGGGGTCGATCTCCGGGCCTCGGGCGGAGCCGCCCAGATCCTCAAGGCCTGGGGCGCCAATCAGGTGGGGATGCCCATGTCGGCCACCCCGGAAGCCCTCCAGAAGGGCGTGGTGGACGGGCTTTTCTCCTCTCTGGAAGTCATGAAGGACCTCAAGTTCGCCGAGCACTGCAAGTTCGTCACCCGGACCGACACGGTGATCTACCCATTTGCCGTGGTGATGAACCGGGACCGCTGGGAGGCCCTGCCCGAATCGGTCAAGAAGGTCATGGACAAGCTCGCCCGGGAGCAGGCTCAGTGGACCGGCGATTACATGGACGGCCACGTCGAGGAGGCGGTCGAGTGGTCGGAGGCCACTCACAACGTCGAGGAGATCACCCTCACGCCGGAGGAGCGAAAGCGCTGGGATGCGCTCCTGGCGCCCATTGTCGAGGACTGGATCGCCGAGCACAAGGCGGATTTTCCGGCACGGGCCATTGTCGATGACATCCGTCAACTGACCGAACAGTACGCCGGCCAGTGATGGGGGGGCTCCACCGGTTCGTTCGCGGGCTCAACGGGGGCCTGGCCTTTGTCGGGGGGGCTTTCCTGGCGGCCATGGTCCTCTTGACCTGCGGCAACATCCTGCTGCGGATCGTCTGGGTTCCCATCCCGGGGACCTTCGAGCTGATGGGGTTTTTCGGGGCGGTGACCGCCGCCTTTGCCCTGGGCTACACTCAGCTTCGGCGGGGGCACATCGCCGTGGATGTCCTGATCGGGCGGTTTTCCCGGGGGACCCGGCGGGCTCTGGATGCCGTCAACAGCCTGGTCTGCATGATCTTCTTCGCCGTGGTGGCCTGGCAGATCGGGCTGAAGGCCACGGTCCTGATGCGGTCCGGCGAAGTGACCGAAACCCTCCGGGTGGCCTATCACCCGTTCACCTACGGGGTGGCGGTCGGGTGCGGGGCATTGGCCCTGGTGTTTTTCGCCGATCTGGTCCGGGCCATCCGGCCCGGTGAGGGGTCGGCGCGATGACCCCGGCCCTCGTCGGGATTCTGGGTATCCTCGTGCTTCTGGCCGTCCTCTTCTTTCTGGGGATGCCGGTGGGCTTTGCCATGGGGATCGTCGGCTTCGGGGGATTCTGCTTCTTGGTCTCTCCGCCGGCCGGGCTCAACATGGTGGGCTCGGTCCTCTGGAGCACGTTTTCGAAGTACGGGCTGACCGTCATCCCGCTCTTCATCTTCATGGGGCAGGTGGCCTTTTACTCGGGGATCAACGAAAAGCTTTACGAGGCCGCTTATCGATGGGTGGGCCATGTCCGGGGCGGGATCGCCATGGCCACGGTGATGGCCTGCGCCGCGTTTTCGGCCATCTGCGGCTCCAACGCGGCCACCGCGGCCACCATGACCACGGTGGCTCTGCCGGAGATGCGGAAATACCACTATGACCGGGTGTTGAGCACCGGGGCGGTGGCCTGCGGCTCGACCCTCGGGGTGGTGATCCCCCCGAGCGTGGTCCTCATCGTCATCGGGCTGTCCACTGAGCAGTCCATCGGCCGGCTTTTCTACGGCGGGGTCGGGGCCGGGTTTCTCCTGGCCATCCTGCTGACCCTCACCGTTTACGGGGTCTGCTGGCTGCGCCCGGACCGGGGTCCGGTGGGGCCTAAAGCCGAATGGGGCGAGCGGTTTCGGGGCTTGAGCGGGGCCATTGAGATGCTCCTGCTCTTCTGCCTGGTGATGCTCGGCCTCTATTTCGGGATTTTCACCCCGGCCGAAGCCGGGGCGTCGGGGGCCTTTTTCGCGCTCCTCATCGCCGTGGTCCAGGGCCGGCTTTCCTGGAAAGGCTTTATTTCCTCGGTGGCCGACACTCTCCGGATTTCCTGCATGGTCATCACCATCGTGGCCGGGGCCGTGATCTTCGGGCGGTTTCTGGCCATTACCCGGATTCCCTTTGACATTGCCGACTGGGTGGTCGCCCTGCCGGTGCCCCGGACCGTCATCATGGCGATCATTTTTTTGATTTACGTGATCGGCGGGGCCTTGATGGACGCCCTGGCCCTGTTGCTCATCACCATCCCGGTCTTCTTCCCGGTGGCCCTCGAGCTGGGCTATGACCCGCTCTGGTTCGCGGTCATTATCACGGTCATCACCACCCTCGGCGCGGTGACCCCGCCGGTGGGGGCCACCACCTACGTGGTGGCGGGGATGGCCCCGGACGTCCCTCTCGAGGACGTTTTCAAGGGGGTCGCCTTTTTCCTCCCGGCCTACATCCTCTGCGTGATCATCCTGATGATCATCCCCGGCGTGATCACCTTTCTGCCGGGACTCATGCGATAAGGACGGAACGCCGACCATGTTCGCCTTTAAGAAGCTCGTCTCCATGTTTCTGGCCCCGATGCCCGCCGCTCTGATCCTGGCGGGGGTCGGGATCGTGCTCCTCTGGACGGGGGGGCAGGGCAAGAGCCTGGCCGGCCGGATTCTGGTGACGGTCGGGGTGGTCCTCCTGTTCACCCTCTCCATCCGGCCGGTTGCCGACAGTCTTTTGGGGCCCCTGGAACGGACCTGCGACCCAACGGCCGCGGACCGTTTTGACGGCGACTGGATCGTGGTCCTGGGCGGGGGCAAGCCCGTCCACCCCGATCTTCCGGTAACCGGAAAGCTCACCGACGCCACCCGGGGCCGGCTCATGGAAGGGATTCTCCGGCATCGCCGGACCCCTCACGCCCGCCTGATCGTCACCGGCCGGAACGTGGCCCCGGGGATGGCCGTCGCCGCCGAGGCCCTCGGGGTTCCAAAGGATCGGATCGTCGCGCTCAACCAGCCCCGGGACACCCGTGAAGAGGCCGCCGCGGTGGCCGCCCGGGTGGGAGATGCTCCGTTTCTCCTGATCACCTCGGCCTACCACATCCCCCGGGCCCGGGCCCTGTTTGAAAAGCAGGGGGCTAACCCCGTCCCGGTCTGCGCCTGCCACCGGGTGGCCCCGGACGAGCCCTTCGAGATGAACGACCTCGTACCCAGAGGCCACTCCCTGATGAAATCCGAACGGGCCCTCCACGAGTACATGGGCATCCTCTGGGCCCGGTTCCGGGGACAGATCTAAGCTCCCATGCGCCTGGCCCTCATCGGGATGTCCGGGACGGGAAAATCCCTCTGGTCGAAGCGGCTGGCCGGCGCCGGGTTCCATCGGTACGGCTGCGATGATGCTATCGAGGCCCGCCTGGGCGATGTGCTCCGGGACGCCGGGGGCAATCGCCGGGAGATGGGTCAATGGCTGGGGTTCCCCGCCGATCCGGGCTATGCCGGGCGCCAGGCCCGGTATCTCTCACTGGAAATCGAGGTGATGACGGAGATCCTGGATGAGCTGGAACGGGACCCGGCGACGCCCCGGAACGTGGTGGTGGACACCACCGGCAGCGTCATCTACACCGGCGAAGCGGTGTTGGGGAGACTGGCCCGGCTCACCCGGATCGTCCATCTGGACACCCCGCCGGCCGTCCGCCGGCGGATGCTGGCCGACTATATCGACTCCCCCCGGCCGGTCCTCTGGGGGGATGCCTACCGTCAGGCTCCCGGAGAGACGGCCCGGGCGGCCCTGATCCGCTGCTATCCCCCCTTTCTCGAATCCCGGGAGCGCCACTACGCCCGATGGGCCGAGGTCACCGTCGATCACGACCGGCGCGGCCGGCCGGGGTTCACCGTGGAGGACTTCGTCCGGGCCGTGGGCGAGGGGTGACGGTTTTCAAGCTCCGGTCGCCGGACTGCTGTTGAAAAGAGGGTGCAGCAACCGG
>CAYNGG010000120.1:0-10446 GCA_964396575.1 uncultured Desulfobacteraceae bacterium
GCGTGGATCAGGGCCGAGACCGGCGTGGGGCCGGCCATGGCGTCGGGGAGCCAGACGGTCAGGGGAAGCTGGGCCGATTTTCCAGCGGCGGCCCAGAGGAGCAAGACGCCGAAAAGGGTCGCCATCCCCGTCGTCAAGTGAACGGCGTGGCCGTTTAAAAAGGTGATGGAAAGGTCGCCGAAGTGAGCAAAAGCCAGGGCGACAACCACTCCGAAGGCCACATCCCCGATCCGGGTGAGGAGAAAGGCCTTTCGGCCGGCGGTGGCGTTGGCCGGGTCCCGGTACCAGAAGCCGATGAGCCCGTAAGAGCAGAAGCCGACCCCCTCCCACCCTAGAAAGAGGAAAACGAGGTTGTCGGCGAGGGTGATCACCAGCATCGAAAAGACGAAGAGGTTGAGAAAGCAGAAGTACCGGACGTAGCCAGGGTCGTCCCGCATGTAGCCCACGGAGTAGATGTGGATGAGGGTCGAGACAAAGGTGACCGTCACCGCCATGGCGGCGGCCAGCGGGTCGAAGTAAACGTCCATCAGGACCGTGAGGTCGGCCACCTGAAACCATGTAAAGAAGGTGATCAGGAGATGCCGGCCGTTGGCCAAAACGGCCGCGGCCAGGGCCATCAGAAAGGCGGCCCCCACGCTCCAGCAGGCCACCCGCTCCACGGTGCGCCGGGCGCAGCGTCGGCCGAACAGGGCCGAAAAAAGGCCTCCGGCCAGCGGAAAGAAGAGCAGCAGAAAGAGGATCAGCTTCACGCCCTAGCCCCCCATCGCGTTGTACCGGTCAGCGTCCATGGTCCCGGACCGGCGGTGGCAGTGGACGATCAGGGCGAGCCCCACGGCCACTTCAGCGGCGGCCACGGCCATGATGAAGATCACGAAAGCCTGCCCGTCCAGAGCGTTCCACCGAAGGGAGGCCCCGGCAAATACGATCCCGGCGGCGTTGAGCATGATCTCCACGCCGATGAGGATCATGATCAGGTTCCGCCGGACCCCGACGCAGGCGAGTCCGGTCAGAAAGAGGAGAACGCCCAGGAAAATCACTTGTGCATAGGTTACCGTCATGCGCGATGCCGTCTCCGTCTGGTCTCAGCGATCATCATCTTGGGACTCCCCATCCGTTTCGGTCTCCGCCGGCCGACGTCCCAGGTAATACGCCCCCACCAGGCCCACGAAGAGGAGCAACGAGACGATCTCCACCGGGAGCCAGTATCGATCGAAAAGAAACCGGCCGAAGTCGGCGGGGGATACGGTCGCGGCGGCCAGGGGAGTGCCGGCGGTCGGGTCCATCAGGATCAGGCCGGCCGCCAGGACAACGGTCACCCCGGCCAGGATCAGGGGCAACGCCAGGGACCGCCGGTCGAATCGGCGGCTGCTCGCCTTGCTCTCCACCGTCATGAGAATAAAGAGGAAGAGGACCATGATGGCCCCGGCGTAGAGGATCACCTCGAGGGCCGCCAGGAGCGGGGCTCCCAGGAGATAGAACAGGCACGCCGTGCCGAAAAAGGAGACGATGAGACAGACCACCGCGTGGACCGGCTCCCGCCGGGTCACTGCCGCGACGGTAGCCGTCAGGATCACCGCCGCCAGAAGGTAGAATATCACCGTAAAGATCGTCATCGCGTCTCCGCATCCGCCTCAGGGCCAGTTCGACGTCAGCCGCACCGGCTCGGCCTCGCCGATGTGGGTCCCTTTGTCGCTCTTTTCATCCACGCCGGCGTGCCGGTAAAAATCGTACTCGGCATCCTTGCCGCCGTGATTGACCAAAAGGTCTTCCTTTTCGTACACCAGGTTGAGAATTTCCGGCCGGCAGATCTCGAAATCGGGGGTCAATTGGATGGCCCGGGTGGGGCAGGCCTCCTCGCAGAATCCGCAGAAAATGCACCGGGCGAAGTTGATCCGAAACCAGGCCGCGTAGCGCCGGCCGTCCTCCCGCTCCGCCGCCTCCATCGAGATGCAGCTCACCGGACAAACCCCGGAACAGAGGTAGCAGGCCACGCACCGCTCATCCCCGTCCGGGGACCGGGTGAGGATGATCCGGGCCCGGGTCCGTTCCGGCAGCGGCCGCTTGTATTCAGGGTACGACTCGGTGATGGGCCGGCGGAAGAGGTGCTTGAAGGTGACCGCATAGGAATCAGCCAGCCCCCGGACGGCCTCGAGCCCCGCCGTCAAATAATTTTTTCGGTGTTCGGTCATCGGTTACAGCCTTATCCAGAGCAGCACGGCGCCGGTCAGGAGAATGTTGACCAGGGCGACGGGCAAGAGCAGCTTCCAGCCGAAGGCCATGAGCTGATCGTAGCGAAGCCGGGGCAGGGTGGCCCGGGTCCAGATCATGAAAAACGGGACGATCAGGCTCTTTATGAAAAGCCAGAGCACCGGGGGCAGCCAGGGCCCCCTCCAGCCGCCCAGAAAGAAAATCGCCACCAATGCCCCGAGGACCACCATGTGGACGTACTCGCCCACGAAATACAGGGCGAACCGCATCCCGCTGTATTCCGTATGATAGCCGGCCAACAGCTCGTTTTCCGCCTCGGGGAGGTCAAACGGGAGCCGCTTGGACTCGGCGGCCGACGCCACCAGAAACAGAATAAAGGCAACCGGCTGAGCCAGGATGAACGGATATCGGGCCTGGGCATCCACGATGTCCACGAGGCTGAACGATCCGGCCAGCATCACCACCGGGACCAAAGACAGCCCCAGAGCCAGCTCGTAGGAGATCATCTGAGCGGCCCCGCGGACTCCGCCCAGAAGGCTGTACTTCGACCCCGACGCCCAGGCCCCGAGGGCAACCCCGTAAACGGCCAGGGCCGCCATGGCAAAGACAAAGAGGAGCCCGACGTTGAGATCGGTGATTACCATCGGGACGCGGTGGCCCCAGAGCGTTATCTCCCGGCCGAAGGGGATCACGGCGAGGATCATCAGCGCCGACCCGGCCACCACCGCCGGAGCAAGCCGAAAGATGATCCGGTCGGCACCCTCGGGCATCACGTCCTCTTTCAAGAGGACCTTGAGGCCGTCGGCGATGGGCTGAAGAATGCCGCCCCACCCGGCTCGGTTGGGCCCCAGCCGGATCTGCATCCGGCCCAGGAGCTTCCGCTCCGCCAGGATGAGATAGGCGGCGGTCAGGAAGACCACCCCGAGCACCAGCCCCATCTTCACCAGCAATATCGTCAGTCCCAGCGCCCACATGGTCGGTCGCTTACCTTCCTTCAGCCATTACAAGGTTTCCAGTTGCGCCAGCGGGAGAGTCACCCGCCGGCTCCGTCCGGCCCGCCAGTCGATCCCTTCGTGACGAGGGACCACCAGCACTCCCGGCCGGACCGACGCCGAGACCCGAACCCCGAGGTCTAAGGAACCGCCTACCAGGCGGAGCCGAACCCGGCCCCCATCGGTGAGCCCGGCCCGCTCGGCGTCGGCCGGGTTGATGACCATGGCCACCGCCTCGGGGGGCGAGACCATCCGGAGAATCTCCGAACGGCACGAGAGCTCCTCGGTGCCGAAGGTCTCATCCACAAAGATCAGGGTCAAGGTCTCCCCGTCATCCGGCCCGGCTTCCGGCTCGGCATACGGAGCCAGTCCGCCGGCCGGGGGATGCTCGGGCAAAACCCGCCGGCCGTCCAAAGAGGGCTCCGACAGGTGGATATCCGGAAAGCATTCCCGGACCAGGGCCGTCGGCGCGGCCGGGGCCATCCAGCCCGTCGTCGAAACCGCGTCGCCCAGCCGGGCGAGTATCCGGTGGGCCGGTCGGGGGGCAGACCCGGGAATCCCCCCGGTCTCGTAAATCCGGAACGGATGCCCGCCGTCAGCCATTTGCCGCACCGGGGTGCCCCCGGCAAAGATCGATGAAGCCACCCCCAGCCGACCTTCCGCGCTGGCATAGGTGCCCCCGGCTTCGAAGACCGTTTGGGTGGGAAAAAAGACCCCGGCCCGCCGGACCGTCTCGGTGGGAAGACAGTCGAGGGCCACCAGGAGGTCGAGCCGGTCGGCGGCCGCAGCCGGGACGGTCGGGTCGGCCATTGGAAAAAAGAGATCGGCTTCGGCGGCCACCACCGCCTTGATCTCGCCGGCCGCGATCCCCGCCGCCAGGGCGTCGAGGTCTCCCATGTCCGGCCCCAGGGCTCGAACCGCGCCCCAGGCGTTGGGACCGGGCATCAGGTAGCTCACCCCGGCCCAGGGCCGAACCGCCGCGAAGAGCCGGGCCAGATCGGCGGCCAGGGACACCAGGCCATGCCCTGGCGTGGTCAGGTCGGTGCCGCAGACCACCGCCACCCGCCGGGCTTCCGCCAGAATCGGACTCAGGGCCGCTATCGCATCCGGAGCCCCGCAATCGTCGGGCAGAGTCCGGTAAAGCTCGGCCAGGCCCCCCGCCGGAAGGTCGCCCGCGTCCGCCCGGAGACCGGCCTTGACCAAAGCCCCCAGGCACGGGGCCATTCCGGCCGGGGAGACCAATAGATGGTGGCTCCGCTCCGGGACCGGCAAATTCACGGGACGGGGATCGATGACGGCCAGGGTCGCGCCGTTGACGACCGCCCGCCGGAGGGCCAAAGCCGCCATCGGAGCCTCGGCCAGCGGGTCGGCCCCGACGGTCAGGATGAAATCGGCCCGCTCCAGATCCGCCAACGAGGCCGTCAGACCGGCATCCAGACGGCCGACGGCGGCCCGAACCGTCCTGGCCCGGTCGGCGTCCAGTCCGAAAAAGACCGGCCACCCGAGATCCCGGCGGACCCGCCGAACCATCCCGACGGTCTCGAGGCTGCTCCGGGGCGAAACCACCGCCGCCACCGCGCCGGGGCCGTGCCGGGCGATGACCTCCCGAAGCCGGGTCGCGGCCGTCTCCAGGGCCGTATCCCGGGAGACGGTCCGGCCGTCAACCGTCGCCTGGCGGGGCCGGTCCGGGGCCGAAGCGTACCCGAAGCCGTAGCGGCCCCGGTCGCAGATGAAATGGCCGTTGACCTCGGGACAAACTCGGGCTTCCTGACGAAGGACCTCCCGGTAGCGGACCCCGGCCACCGTCCGGCATCCGAGGCCGCAGTGGAGGCAGATCGAATCGCCCCGCTGGAGGTCCCAGCGCCGAACCCGGTACCGGCTCGGCTTGTCCGTGAAGACCCCGGTGGGGCAGAGATCCACCAGGTTCCCGGAAAAAGGGCTTTCCAGGGGGCCGTCGGCAAACCGGCCGTAATAGACCCGCCGGCCGATCCCGAGAGCCCCGAAGTCCCGGTAGCCAGAATACTCCCGGTAGAAGCGGACGCAGCGGTAACAGTGGATGCACCGGTTCATCTCGTGGTGGATCAGGGGGCCGAGGCCCTGATTCCGGTAGGTCCGCTTGAGGCCGGGAAAGCGCCGGGACCCGTGCCCGCCGGAGACGGTCATGTCCTGGAGCAAACAGTGGCCGCCTTCGTCGCAGACCGGGCAGTCGTGGGGGTGGTTGGTCATCAGGCACTCGATGACGAACCGCCGGAAGGCCACCGCCTCGGGATCATCGGTGGAAACCACCATCCCGTCCGCCGCATCGACCATGCAGCTCATCTGAATCCCCTTGACCGGACCGTCCACGAACCGGACCGCGCACATCCGGCAGGCTCCCACCGCCCCGAGGGCCGGATGGTAGCAGAACCGGGGGATGGCGATGCCCAGTTGCTCGGCGGCGTCGATGACCTTGGTCCCCTCGGGCACCGTGATCACTTGATGGTCAATGGTCAGACGGGGCATGGCGCTCCTTATCCCCGAAACGGACAGGCCCCCCGCCGGATGTGCTCGCGGACCTCGTCTTCGAAAAAGGTCAGCAGGCTCTCGACGGGGCTTCCGGCGCCGGGGGCGAAGGCGCAGTAGGCCAGGTTGAGGTGGTTGGTCATGCTCCGGATCTGAGGGATATAGGCTTCCTTTCCCTCTCCCCGCTCGATCCGGGTCAGAAGCTCCAGAATATAGGGCAAACCCTCCCGGCACGGCGTACACCAGCCACAGGACTCCCGGACGAAAAACCGGAGAAGGTTGACCGTAACCGCCACCAGGCAGGTCCGGTGGTCGAAGACGATGATCGCCGCCGTCCCCAGCCGGTGCCCGACCCGGGACAGGGCGTCGAAATCCATCTCGATGTCGTAGTGCTCAGGGGTGAGATACCGGGTGGATGCCCCGCCGGGCAGGCAGGCCTTGAACCGGCCCCCCTCGATCATCCCGCCCGCGTGGGTCTCGATGATCTCCGACAGCCGGGTTCCGATGGGCAGCTCGTAACAGCCGGGCTTCCGGACCTTCCCGCTGACGGCAAAGAGCTTGGTCCCGGCCCCGGTCTCGGTAACCGCCAGGTTCCGGAACCATTCGGCCCCGTTCCGGATGATGTAGGGGACAAAGGCGAGGGTCTCGGTGTTGTTGACCACCGTGGGTCGTTCCCAGAGGCCCTTGACGGTCGGGTACGGCGGCGGCCGGAACGGATTGGGACGCTTGCCCATGATGGCGTTGATAAGGGCCGTGGCCTCGCCGCAGATGTATCGCCCCCCGGAGCGATGGACCTCGATCTCGAAGGAATAGCCGCTGCCCGCGATGTTCTCCCCGAGAAAGCCGGCGTCCCGGGCCAGGCCGATCTCGCGCTCCAGAATCCGGGCCAGACCCTCGTAGGAGGGGCGGATAAAGATAAACCCCTTGCTCGCCGAAACCGCGTACCCGGCGATGACCATCCCCTCGATGAGCGCATGGGGCTCGGCGTGGAGCAGCACCCGGTCCTTGAAGGTTCCCGGCTCCATCTCGTCGGTGTTGGCGATGAGGTACCGGGGATGGGGGGCGTCTTCGGGAACGGTGATCCATTTCTTCCCGGCCGGAAACCCGGCCCCGCCCCGGCCCCGGAGGTCGGCGGCCTCGATCTTCTGGCGGACCGCCATCGGAGTGTCTTCCTCCAGAACCCGGCTCAGGGCCGTGTACCCGCCGTCCTTCCGGTAGCTTTTGAAGTCATTGATCCGGTCCGGCTTGCGGTTTTTGAGCAGTACCTGCATGGTCATCCGCCGTTTCCGCCCGCGTCCGGGGATGCCTCGTCCCGGGCCGCCGCCTTGAGCTTCTCGAGAATCTCGTCGATCTTGACGGGGGTCAGATCCCCGTAGGCGATCCGGTTGACCAGCATGGCCGGCGCCCGGTCGCAGTAGCCGATGCAGCAGACCGGCAGGAGAGTGAACAAACCGTCCGGGGTGGTCTCCCCCAGGCGGATGCCGAGGCGGCGCTCGAGGTGAGCGATAATCGACTCGTGGCCCTCCAGCCAGCAGACCGTGGAATCGCAGACGTGGATCACGTAACGGCCCACCGGCTCCCGGTGGATCATGTTGTAAAAGGTAGCCAGCTCCTCGAGCTCCGCCGGGGTCATCCCCAGCAGGGCCGCGCCCTCGGCCATGGCTTCATCGGTCATGTGACCGAAATGGGCCTGGAGGGCGAACATGACGTCCACCGCCATCTCCCGGGGATGCTCGGCCCGGTCGATCATCCGGGTCAGGGTCTCCCGGAGGGCCTCCGGAATGATGGCGTCTCTTCCGACGTCCCGTCCCATGTCAGCGGTCCGTGTCCGGCATGATGTAATCCAGTGATCCGAGGATGGCGGCAAAATCGGGGATGGTGCTGCCGACCGCCATCAGCGGGAGGGCCTGCAAGTGAGCGAAATCGGGCGTCCGGATGCGCATCCGGTAGGCCGAATTCAGCCCGTCGCTGACAACGTAGTAGCCGACCTCGCCCCGAGCCCCCTCGGTGGCGGCGTAAGCTTCCCCTTGCGGAATCTTCGGCCCCCGGGTGACGTTGATAAAATGGTGGATCAGGGTCTCGATATCTTTAAGGGTCGCATCCTTTCGGGGAATTCCGTAACGGCAGGCATCATCGACGTAGGGCCCCGCCGGCATCCGGTCGGCCGCCTGCCGGATGATCTTGACGCTCTCCCGCATCTCAGCCACCCGGACCCGGTACCGGGCCAGGCAGTCCCCGCCGTCGGCCGTGGGCACGGAAAAATCGAAGGCCTCGTAGCCGCTGTAAGGGGCCTTTTTCCGGAGGTCCCAGTCGATCCCGCAGGCCCGGAGCGTCGGGCCGGTGATCCCCCAGGCCACCGCATCCTCGGCCGAAATCCGTCCCACGCCCCGGGTCCGGACCTGAAAGATGGGGTTCCGGTTGATCAGCTTTTCGTACTCGTCGATCCGGGCGGGGAGAATCCGGACGAAATCATCAATACGGGTCTTCCAGTCCTCGGGGAGGTCCTGAGCCACGCCGCCGATCCGGAACCAGCTCGGGTGGAGCCGGCCCCCGGTGATCCGCTCGATGATGTCCAGGAGGATCTCCCGCTCCCGGAAGGTATAAAAGGTGGCGGACATCATTCCGAGGTCGTGGACGAAGGTCCCCAGCCAGACGAGATGGTTGCTCAGCCGGAAGAGCTCGGTGAGGAGAATTCGGATGCACCGGGCCCGGTCCGGAACCCGGATCTCGGCCAGGGCCTCGACGGCGCTCAGATAGGCCAGATTGTTGGCCACGCCGCTCAAGTAATCCACCCGGTCGGTGTAGGGGATGAACTGGTGCCAGGACTGGCGCTCCCCGATCTTCTCCGCCCCCCGATGGTGGTACCCGATCTCGGTCTCCATGTCGATGATCTCTTCGCCCCGGAGAGCCAGGATGAACCGGATGAGGCCGTGGGTTCCGTAATGGTGAGGGCCGTAGTTCAGGATAAGGACGTCGTCGCCGTGGCGATCGGCCATCCAGCCGGCGTCGGGCGGCTGATGTCGCCGGGCCTCGGCCGTATCAAAGGGGGACATCTCGGTGGCCCGGCCGGGGTGGTCCTTCCGGAGCGGGTGGCCGGCCCAGTCGGCCGGCATGAGAATCCGGCGGAGGTCGGGGTGGCCGTCGAACCCGACCCCGAACATGTCGTAAACCTCCCGCTCATACCAGTTGGCCGACGGCCAGAGGCCGGTGACCGTCGGGGCGGTGGGCCGGTCGCCGGAGACCGGGACCTCCACCCGCACCCGGTCGCCCGTCTCGTAGGAGAGAAGCTGATAGACGAGGGTGAAATGGGGATCACCCGGCTCCCGCCGGCGCCGGGCCGACTCGTCAATGGCGGTGAGGTCGGTGAGCCGGCCGTATCGGGGATGGGCCTCGGCCTTGAGATACCCGAGGACCTCGTTGATTTGATCCGGATCGGTCTCGAGGGTGAGGAAATCCGAGGTTCGGTCAAAAACCCGGACGCCGTCGCCGAACCGGTCGGCGAGGTAGCCGGAAAGGGTCCGGTCGGCCGGACCGATCTCGACCCGGCGGGCCGGCGGGGTCCACATCCCGTCCGACCGGCTGTCGGGAAAATCCGGCGGGGTCACCGAGGTTCCCCGGATCGGAACCCCCTCGTATCCCGGTCCCCTCGGGTCCCGGGACTTGCTGACGCCTCTCTCAAGAACCGGGCGGGTCGTGCCGTGGGAGCCGCCTTCGAGGTGGAAGACCGGGCGGGCCGGTTTTTCGGTTTTCCGGATTTTCTCCTGAAGAAGGGTCAGTCCCTGGATGAGGGCTTCCGGCCGGGGCGGGCAACCCGGTATATAAATGTCCACCGGGATGATCTGATCCACCCCCTGGACCACGCTGTAAACGTCGTACATCCCCCCGGAGTTGGAACATGAGCCCATGGACATCACCCATTTGGGCTCAGCCATCTGCTCGTAGAGCCGGAGGACCACCGGGGCGATCTTTTTGAAGACGGTGCCGGAGATGATCAGGAGATCGGCCTGGCGGGGGGAGGCACGGAAGACCTCGGCCCCGAACCGGCTGATATCGTAGCGGGCGGTGAAGGCGGTCGATTCCTCGATGAAACAGCAGGACAGGCCGAAGAACATGGGCCAGAGGCTGTGCCGGCGGGCCCAGTTGATCACCACGTCCCCGACGGCCAGGCCGGCCTCGCGGACGCGACCTATCGCTTCCGGGCGGGGGGTCCCCACTCCAGTCCTCCTTTTTTCCAGAGGTAAACGAGGCTCACCAACAGAATGCCGATGAAAACGGTGATCTGAGCAAAGCCCTTCCAGCCCAGCGGCTCGAAGGCGATGGCCCAGGAAAAGATAAAGGCGGCCTCGACGTCGAAGAGGAGAAAAAAGGTGGCCACCAGGTAAAAGGGCACGGGGTAGGAAAACCGGACGCTCCCCGTGGGGATGACGCCGCTTTCGTAGGGCCGCCGCTTTTCCGCCGAATCCCGGCGCTCTCCGATCCATCCGGTCAGGATGAGGACGACGGCCATCATCAGGATCACCAGAACACCGAAGACGGCCAGGCAGAACAGGCCCGGCGTCCAGGGGGACAGGGTTTCGGTTATGGGGGAAAATCCAGCGGTCATCAAGCGTCCCATTCTCCGGCAGGCGTTATCATCACATCCACGGAATCTCCCTTAACACGAGCGGGGAAAGATTGCAAGGGCGGATGTTGCCGAAACATCCGGAGGGACAAACCAGCCGATGGATTTTAGATTTTAGATTTT
>CAYNGG010000121.1:0-5548 GCA_964396575.1 uncultured Desulfobacteraceae bacterium
TACGATCTCGACGCCGACGACCGGATCGACGGCGAGCCCTTTTCCCCGGTTTACGGTGAGATCCGACTGGCCCCGGGGCCGAACCTGACGGTTGCGGCGGACGCCGAATGGGACGTTTACGACGGCGACTTCGACTCCCGGAATCTGGCCATCGAGATTCGGGACCGCCGGGGAGACCAATTCCGGGCTGAGCACCGGTACACTCGGGATTTGAGCGAATCGATCATCACGTCGGCGACCATCCCGGTGACCGACCGCTTGACGGCGGCCGCCGACTATGAGCAGAATCTCCGGACGGACGAGACCGTCAAGGTCGGTTTCGGAGTCCTTTACACCGCCTCCTGCTGGGCGACGGAGCTCCGGTACACCGACGAGGAAAATGACCGGAAATACACACTGATGATCCACCTGTTTGGATTAGGGAGCGTGAGCACCAGCCGATGACGACACCTTCCATGCTGAGCCGGGAATGGTACGTGCTCCACACCCGGAGCCGATTTGAAAACGTGGTTTACGAGCATCTGGTCAAGAAATCCCTGGAGGCTTTTCTTCCCAGGGTCACCGTCCGGAGCCGGCGCAAGGACCGGAAAAAGATGATCCAGGTTCCCCTGTTTCCCGGATACATCTTCGTCCGGACCGACCTTGATCCCCGGGAGCATCTGGAGATCCTGAAGACCATTGGCGCCGTGCGGCTCATTGGCAGCAAGGCGGCCGGACCGCTCCCGGTGCCCGAGGAAAACATCGAGTCCCTCAAGATCATGGTCACCACCGACACGGGGGTCCTCACCGGCGCCCAACGGTTCAAAGCGGGCCACCGGATTATCGTCATCGACGGCCCCTTTGCCGGGGTTACCGGGGTCTTTGTCCGGTACAAGGGCGCCGACCGGGTGGTGGTTTACGTGGAGGTCCTCGGCCAGTTCGCCGCCGTTGAGGTTTCCGAGGACCAGGTTGAGATTCTCCCGGAGGTCATGTTATAAGCGCTTGACTTCTTATCACTTTGTGGTTTAATAAAGGAATTGACACGGATTTGCCGAGGGCAGCGCCCCCATCACGCCTCAGCGTGACGCAACCGAAACACCGAACCCGAAGGAGCAGGAATGAACAAGCTTGAGCTGATCTCAGCGTTGAAAAATGAGGCGAATATTTCCAAATTCGAAGCGGCCCAAGTGGTCGAGATCTTTTTCGGAAACATGGCCGACGCCCTGGCCGAGGAGAAGCGGGTGGAAATCCGGGGGCTGTGCAGCTTCTTTGTAAAGAATTACAAAAGTTACACCGGCCGGAACCCCAAGACGGGAGACAAGGTCACCATCACTCCGAAGAAGCTCCCCTTTTTCAAGTGCGGCAAGGAGCTCAAGGAACGGGTGGATTACTGATCCATGCCCCGTTCATTCCAGGAGCTCATCGGCCAGGATCGGGCGACCCGGATGCTTTCGGCCTTTATCCGCCGCCGGACGATTCCTCATGCCCTGCTTTTCGTGGGCATCGACGGGGTGGGCAAGCGGACCGCGGCCCGGATTTTTGTTGCCGCCGCCAACTGCGAGGGGCACCCGGACGATCCGGAAGCCCCCCTGCCCTGCGGCGAATGCCGGCCCTGCCGGAAAATCGAGGGGGACCGTCACCCGGACGTTCACACCGTGCTGCCGGCCGGCACCTACATTAAAATCGATCAGATCCGGGAGCTCCGGACGATCCTGACGTTGAAGCCTTACGAGGGCCGGACCCGGTTTGTCATCATCCTTGATGCTCAGACCATGCAGGCGGAGGCCGCCAACGCCCTGCTCAAGGTCCTCGAGGAGCCGCCGGACCGGACCGCGTTGATCCTCACCGCCGAAGACACCACCGATCTCCTGCCCACCATCGTCTCCCGATGCCAGCCGGTCCGCTTCGGCCCGATCCCCCGGGACCTCCTGACCCGGCACTTGACCGAGGGGGCGGGCTTTACCCCTGATGCCGCCGCTGCCGCGGCGGCGATGGCCCATGGCAGTCTGGCCCAAGCCCTGGCGCTCAAGCGATCCGACGGCATCCGCCGGCGGCGCTGGCTCCTGGATGAGCTCGAGCAGATCGACCGCCGCCCCCCCGCCGCCCTGCTCGCCTTTGCCGAGCGGCTCTCCAAAAACCGGGACACCGCCGCCGAGGCTCTCGATGTGATCCTCACCTGGCTCCGGGACCTCCTGGTGGTCCGCTACGCCCCGTCCCACGTCCTGAACAGCGACCGGACCGATGGTCTCCGGGAGATCGCGCCCCATCTTCCCGTCGAGGTCGCCCTGGACCGGCTGGGGGCCGTTGAATCGGCTCGGCTCGGCATCCGGGGCCACGCCAATCTCCGTCTGACCCTCGAGACCCTGGCCTTTCAACTGGCGGGTCGGCTGCCGGGGGGGGCATCATGAGCAAGGTCGTGGGAATCCGGTTCAAGTCGGCCGGCAAGGTTTACGATTTCGACCCCGGGCTCTTTGTCCTGAGCCGTGGGGAGCCGGTCATCGTCGAGACGGAGCAGGGGCTGGGCTTCGGCTATGTGGTGGTACCGCCCAGGCCCCGGAAGGGGGAGCCCGGCGAACGCATCCTCAAGAAAATCTACCGGCTGGCCACTGAAAAGGACTTCGAGCAGTTGGCCCGGAACCGGGAGACCGAGCGCCAGGCCCATTGCTTCTGTCAGGAGTCGATCCAGCACCTGGAGTTGAAGATGAACCTCTTTTCAGTGGAGAGCACCTTCGACGCCAGCAAGCTCACCTTCTTTTTCACCGCCGAAGGCCGGGTGGATTTCCGGGAGCTGGTCAAGCGGCTTGTCAAGGAGCTCCGCATCCGGATCGAAATGCGCCAGGTGGGCATCCGAAACCAGGCCAAGATGTGCGGGGGGATCGGCCGATGCGGACGGGAGCTCTGCTGCACCACCTTCATGGAGAAGTTCGAGCCGATCTCTATTCGCATGGCCAAAGAGCAAGGGCTCTCGCTCAACCCCACCAAAATCTCGGGCCAGTGCGGCCGGCTCATGTGCTGCCTGACCTTTGAACATGAAACGTACCAGGCGCTCAAAGCCGAGCGGAAGCGGGCCAAATGGCCCAAGATCGGCAAAACGGTCAACACTCCCGACGGCCGGGGGAAGGTGATCCGGTACAACGTGATCGGCAACCGGATCGCGGTGCGCCTGGAAACCGGACAGGAAACCGAGATCACGGCAGACTCGATTCTTACGAAGAACTAGGAGAAACCATGGCATCTTCGCCGCCGTTTTACATCACTACCCCCATTTACTATGTCAATGCCCGGCCCCATCTGGGCCATGCCTATACCACCATCACCGCCGACGTGGCCTGCCGGTTCCATTCCATGCGGGGCACCGATACCTTCTTTCTCACCGGAACCGACGAGCACGGCGATAAGATCGTCCGGGCCGCCCAGAAGGAGGGGGTGAGCCCCCGGACCTATGTGGACCAGATCAGCGGGCAGTTCAAGGACCTCTGGCCTCAGCTCAACATCTCCTACGACCGGTTCATCCGGACCACCGACCCGGATCACATGGCGGTGGTGGAAAAGATCCTTCAGAAAATTTATGACGAGGGTGATATCTACTTCAGCGAGTACGAAGGGATGTACTGCTACGGGTGCGAGCGGTTCTACACCGAGCGGGAGCTGGTCGAAGGCAAGTGCCCGGACCACCAGACCGAGCCGGAGGTGATCCGGGAATCCAACTACTTTTTCCGGATGAGCCGGTATCAGGAGTGGTTGGTGGACCACATCCGAAAACACCCCGACTTCATCCGGCCGGAGCGCTTTAAAAATGAGGTCCTGTCCTTCTTGAAAGACCCCCTGGAAGACCTCTGCATCTCCCGCCCCAAGTCCCGGCTCAAGTGGGGAATCACCCTGCCCTTTGACGACCGGTACGTGACCTATGTCTGGTTCGACGCTCTCATCAACTATGTCTCGGCGCTCGGCTACCCGGACGGCAAGGACTTCGCCAAATACTGGCCCTCGGTCCAGCACATCGTGGCCAAGGACATCCTGAAGCCCCACGGGATTTACTGGCCCATCATGCTCAAGGCCGCCGGCATCCCGGTTTATCAACACCTGAACGTCCACGGCTACTGGAACGTGGACGAAAGCAAGATGTCCAAGAGCCTCGGGAACGTAACCGAGCCGCTGGCCATGAAAAATGTTTACGGGCTCGACGCCTTCCGGTTTTTCCTCATGCGGGAGATGGCCTTCGGGCTTGATGCCAATTTCAGCGAGGAGGCTCTGGTCAACCGGATCAACGCCGACCTGGCCAACGACCTGGGCAACCTCTTTTCACGGGTCCTGGCCATGAGCCATAAATACCTGGGCGGGACCGTGCCGGCGGTGGACCCGGGCGTCGAGCGGGAGCTGGACCTCGGCCTCTGGAACGAGGCGACCCGATCGATCGATGCTTACGAGACGGCCATGGCTGAGATGGCCTTTCACAAGGGGTTGGCCGCGGCCTGGGAGATGGTCCGGTTCATGAACAAGGCCATCGACCTGAGCGCCCCCTGGGAGCTGGCCAAGCAGAAATCCCGGCTGCCCCATCTTCAGGCCATCCTCTACCAGTTTCTGGAGGGGCTCCGGATTATCTCCGGCCTGCTCTATCCGGTGATGCCGGAGACGGCGGCGACCATGCAGCGACACCTGGGGCTCGACCCGGAGGCCGATCCGCCCTTCTATCTCCTGGACCGGCTTCGGACCTGGGGCGTCTTGCCGGCCGAAACTCAGTTGCCCAAATCGGTGGCACTCTTTCCCCGGATCGAGCCCAAGGGGACCTCGCCCGGGGACCCCGTGCAAGAGGATGCCGAAGGTGAGCCCATCAAGCCGGAAATCACCATCGACGTCCTGGAAACCGTCGATCTCCGGGTGGCTCGGGTAATCAAGGCCGAGCCGGTGCCTCGGGCCAAGAAGCTCTTGAAGCTCGAGCTGGACCTGGGGCGCCCCCGGACCGTGGTGGCCGGGATCGCCGGAGCCTATGCTCCCGACGAGCTGGTGGGAAAGCAGGTGATCGTGGTGGCCAACCTCAAGCCGGCCAAGCTCATGGGGATTCTTTCCAACGGCATGGTTCTGGCCGCCACTGACGACGACGGCCCGAGCCTGGTCACTGTCGATCGGGACGTCCCCCCGGGAACCCCTTTGCGCTGAGAGTCCACCCATGAGACGACGAACGGACCGCTCCAGACCGATGCCGGGCTGGCGGGCTTATCAGTCAGCCCTGAAACGCCGCACCGTGCGACAGCGCCGGGCCAGGCGGCTTCTTCAGGTCCTGGTTGCCTTTTTCACCCTGGGCCTGATGGGATACCTCATCTCCGGCGGGCTGGGCGAGGCGGTCCATGAGGCCGTTT
The DNA here is from genome assembly GCA_964396575.1 of uncultured Desulfobacteraceae bacterium. Classification (GTDB taxonomy): domain Bacteria; phylum Desulfobacterota; class Desulfobacteria; order Desulfobacterales; family JAABSP01; genus CAYNGG01. The sequence goes on from CAYNGG010000121.1 coordinate 5,337, forward strand.
CGACCCTGCCCGTCGCCGTTCCCGAGGCGGTCACCGCTCTGGGGATCGACCCGCCTATCGAGAAAACGGAACGGAGCGCCCCGGCAATCCAAAAGAGCCAGCTTGCCGCCGTGCTCGGCCCCGCTTTGATATCCGAAATCACAAATCTAAAATCTGGAATCACAAATCTAAAATCTGAAATCACAAATCTAAAATCAAACGTCACCGTCGAA
>CAYNGG010000121.1:5648-10422 GCA_964396575.1 uncultured Desulfobacteraceae bacterium
AATCACAAATCTAAAATCTGAAATCACAAATCTAAAATCAAACGTCACCGTCGAAACCACCATCATCCCGGAGCTCCAGGCCCATATCCGGGAGCAGCTTGACCGGCGATACGCCCGATACATCGGCATCGTGGTGATGAGGCCGACCACCGGCCGGATTCTGGCGATGGTGGGTCACGACCGGGACGACCCGGACGGCAATCCCTGCATTGAGGGGCGGTTTCCGGCGGCCAGCATCTTCAAGATCGTCACGGCCGCGGCGGCGTTGGAGACCTGTGGGTTTTCCCCTTCCACTTCCATCAGCTACCCCGGGCGGAAGTACACCCTCTATAAGTACCAGCTCAAGGACCCGCCCACCCGCCGGCCCCATCATATTACTTTGGGCGATGCCTTTGCCCAGTCGATCAACCCGGTCTTCGGGAAGATCGGCATCCACCACCTGGGCCGGACCGCCCTTCAATCTTACGGGGAGGCCTTTGGTTTCAACCGGGACCTGCCCTTTGATCTGCCCCTGGTCTCGAGTGTACTGAGGGTCTCGGAACAGCCGTTTAACTGGGCTGAGATCGCTTCGGGCTTCAACCGGACCACCACCATCTCCCCGCTCCACGGGGCCATGGTGGCCGCGACGGTGGTCAACGGCGGCCGGATGGTCGCCCCCGTGCTCATTGACCGGGTGGTGGACGCCGAGGGTCGGACCCGGTACAAAAGCCGGAAAACCGTCCTGAACCACGCGGTCCGCCCCGAGGCCGCCGCCGCCGTGATGGAAATGATGCGGGGGACCGTCGAGAGCGGGACCTGCCGGAAGGCTTTCCGGGGCGCCGATTCAGACCCGGTCCTCGCCCGTCTGGACATCGGCGGCAAGACCGGCTCCATTAACAGCCGGACCCACGAGAGCCGCCGTTACGACTGGTTTGTCGGCTTTGCCGGCCCCCGGGAGAAAGCCGATCCCCGGCAGCGGGTGGTCGTCTCCGTGATGGTGGCCCACGAAAAATTCATCGGCACTCAGGCCCGGCAGTATGGCCGGGACGTGATTCATCACTATTTCGGCCGCCACTTCACCCGGACCGATCACCGCCCCGCTCAGCCCCCGGCCGACGAAACACGGGGTTAAACCCAAACTCAGACGAGGACGATATGTGCGGACTATCGGGTATTCTTTCAGTCAGGCAAGGTATGGAAGGGGACGACACCGGTCCCGTTGACAAGGCCCGCATCCGGGGCCTGGCCGACACCGTGACCACCATCGAGCGGAGGGGTTTCTCATCCTGCGCCGGGGACACCGCTCAGGCGAGGCTGGCTGATGTTGATTACCTGGGCGGGCTCGACACTCTGAGCCGGTTCCATGAGGACCTGCGGGATCTCCGCCGGGGAATCCATCTCCCCGCCTTTCTGGCCGACCCGGACCGGTGCGACACCCTTGCCGATCTTTCCGGCCGGCTCCGCCGGGTCATTGAAATCGAGGCGAGGGAGCTGGCCGACCGGATGGGCGGCCTGGCCCCCGAGGATGTCGAGACCATGGCTGAGGCCATCGACCGGCTCCGGGACGCGGCCTGGTGCATCGATCACGAGATCCTCGAGAACCTCGACAAGATCCGTCACCTCATGGGAGACGGGGACACCCCGGACCCCCCGGCTGCTCCCCGGACCCTGGCGGCCTACCGGGACCTCAATGCCGTCTTTAACGCCCTGGACCGGCTGGAGGTCCGGGGGAGGGACTCGGCCGGGGTCTCTCTCCTCTTCGTCCTCGACCGGGCCGACTTCGAGTCCTTCCAAAAGGCGACGGCCGAGGCCGGCGAGGGGCTGGACGACCGGCTCGGCCGGACGGTTCTGCTGAACCGGGACATCAGCGTTCACGACCCGGCCGACGGCGACGGGGTGGCCGTGGCCCTGACTTACAAGGTCGCCGCTGAGATCGGCGGCCTGGGGGACAACGTGGCGTTTCTCCGGGAGCAGGTCCGGACCGACCCGGCCGCCCAGGTTCTGCTCGCCCTGCCCTTCCGGCATCACAGCGTTTCGGCTCACACCCGCTGGGCGTCGGTGGGCGCCATCAGCGAGCCCAACTGCCACCCCGCGGACAACCGGGTGCTGCCCCGTGAGGGGGCGCTATCCCCGGAGACTCCCATCATCCACGTCTGTTTGAACGGCGACATCGACAACTACCTCGACCTCCGGATCGGCATCGAGGCCAGAGGGGACCGGATTCCGGAGGAGATCAGCACCGACACCAAGATCATCCCGCTCCGGATCGAATCCTACGTCAAGGGCGGGTTTTCGGTGGCCGAGGCTTTCCGCCTGGCGGTCAACGATTTCGAGGGCTCCCATGCCGTGACCATGCACACGGACCTCGCCCCCGGCAAGCTCTTTTTAGCCCAGAAGGGGAGCGGACAGGCCATCTTCGTGGGCCTGGCCCGGGACGCTTACGTCACCGCTTCGGAGGTCTATGGATTCGTCGAGGAGACCTCCCGCTACCTCAAGCTGGACGGGGAAAAGGTCGTCGATGGGGAGACCGGCCCCACCCAGGGCCAGATCTTTATCCTGGAGTCCGACTCGGCGGGCGGCCCGTCCGGGGTGACCGCGTGCTATTACGACGGGAGCCCGATCACCCTGACCGAGGCTGATGTCAAGACCACCCGGATCACCTCGCGGGACATCGACCGGCAGGGTCACCCTCACTACTTTTTCAAAGAGATCTCGGAATCCCCCATTTCGGTGGAAAAGACCCTGCTCAACAGATGGAAGGTGGCTCCCACCGCCGACGGGACCCGCCGTCACGTGGTGACTCTGGATGAAACCGTGATCCCGGAGGTTGTCCGCCGGGCTCTGGCCGTGGGCGGCCCCGAGGATACGGCGATCCGGCGGATCTTCTTCGTGGGCCAGGGGACCGCCGGGGTGGCGGCTCAGGCCTGCGCGGATCTCCTCGACCATTACATGAATGACCCATCCCTGGTGATCAGCTCGCTGAAGGCATCGGAGATGAGCGGGTTCCGGCTGGGCGAGGACGGCGACGACCGGTCCATGGCCGACGCCCTGGTCATCGCCATTTCCCAGTCGGGGACCACCGCCGACACCAACCGGACCGTGGACCTGGTTCGGGCCCGGGGCGCCAGGACCCTGGCCATCGTCAACCGCCGGGACTCGGACCTCACCTTCAAGGTGGACGGGGTGATGTACACATCCAGCGGCCGGGACGTCGAGATGTCCGTGGCTTCCACCAAGGCCTTTTACGGCCAGATCGTGGCCGGGGCCTTGCTCGGTCTTGACCTGGCGGGGCTCCGGGGACGGCGCTCAGACGCCTTTATCGCCGATGAGATGCGCCGCCTCCTGGACCTGCCGCACCTTATGCGTTCGGTCCTTGCCCGGGCTCCGGAAATCGAGGCGGGCGCCCGCCGGTATGCCGTGACCCGGACTTACTGGGCCGCCGTGGGCAGCGGTCCCAACAAGACCGCCGCCGACGAGATCCGGATCAAGCTTTCGGAGCTTTGCTACAAAACCATCTCGTCGGACTACGTCGAGGACAAAAAACACATCGACCTTTCCTCGGAGCCGCTCATCATCGTCTGTGCCGCCGGGACCCGGCCCACCGTCGTCGGAGACATCATCAAGGACGTGGCCATCTTCCGGGCTCACAAGGCGGTCCCCATCGTCATCACCGACGAGGGCGAGACCCGGTTCGACCCTCATGCCGCCACCGTCTTCCGGGTGCCTCCGGTGGCCGAGCACCTCGCTCCGATTCTGAACACCCTTGTGGGCCACCTCTGGGGATATTACGCGGCCCTGGCCATCCACGAAGGCTCCCGGTTCCTCTTCGATTTCCGCCAGGAGATTCAGTCGGAGGTGGACGCCTTTGCCGCTCAGGGCATGGACGTCAACGAGATGGTCCTGGAGAAGTCCTTCCGGGAGACGGTGGCCCGGTTTTACACCCATTTCCGGAGGATGCGGGCCGAGTCCCGCTTGCCGTTGTCCATCGGCACCGAGTACCTGGCCGACCTGACCATCCTTCTGAAATACCTTGCCGGCCGGCTCCCGGTCTCCGACTTTGAGCTGGACTTTAACGTCAAGGGCACGGCTCTGAACATGCTCAACACCCTCTTCGCCTCCCTGGGCGAAGCCATCAACCTCATGTCCCGGCCGGTGGACGCCATCAAGCATCAGGCCAAGACGGTCACCGTGGGCACCAGCCGGATCAGCGAGCAGGTGGAGGGGCGGCTCTTCGACGCCCTGGCCGGGCCGGGGTTCAAGCCGGCCCAGCTCACCCCATCCAACGTCAATGTTCTCCGGAACCTCCAGGCCGTGGTGGCCGAAGTCCTCGGGATGACCCTCTATCAAATCCGCGGGCTCGATATCCTCGGGGAGCCCACCGACGAGACGACCATCGAAGTGATCGACAAAACCGGGACATCGGCCGACATCCCCTCACGGGTCCGGACCGACAACCATCTCAAAGGGAGCAAGCGGATCATCGTTCGGCAGGGCAATGTTTACATCGGCAAAGGCCGGAAGGACGACCGGTCCATCCTGATGATCCCCATCCTGTCGGCCGAGCCGGACCGGTACAACACCATCGAGCACCTCATGCTGCTCCACATCGCCTTCAAGGACGAGGTGCCTTTGCCCGCACGGATGGAGGCCCTGGGCGGGAAATACGAGCACATCATCAACATCGTCCAGGAAAAGGACATCGTCTGGGAGGACCGCCTCCTTGACGGGATACCCATCTCCGACCTTTTTGGTCGGTCCGCTGAAAAGGTGGGCGAGATGATCGCGGATAAAGTGG
>CAYNGG010000122.1:0-10400 GCA_964396575.1 uncultured Desulfobacteraceae bacterium
GGCCGGCCGCCCCAAAAGATGATCAGGCCGCTTGGGCGCCATCCAATAGATGCCCGTCAGGGCCGGGGCGCGGCTTCAGGCCGTGCCCCGGAGTCCGATTTCGTCGGCCACTTCGCGCATTCCCATGATGGTGTCGGTGATCAGGTCGGAGATCTCCGCGCCCAGCATGGCGGCGCCGTTTTCGATGATGGACCGGTCCACGCCGGCGGCAAACCGCTTGTCTTTCCACTTTTTCTTCACCGACTTGGCCTTCATGTCGAGGACGCTTTTGGTGGGGCGGACCAGGGCGGAGGTGGCCACCAGGCCGGTGAGCTCGTCGATGGCGTAGAGGACCTTTTCCAGCTCCGTCTCCGGCTTGACATCGGAGCAGATCCCGTAGCCGTGGCTGACCACGGCCCGGATATACTCTTCGGGCCAGCCGTTTTCCCGAAGGATCTCCTCGGTTTTCTTGCAATGCTGGTCGGGGTACTGCTCGTAGTCGAGATCGTGGATCAGGCCGATGACCCCCCACTTTTCCTCGTCCTCGCCCCGCTTCCGGGCCATATAGCGCATGACGCCCTCCACGGCCAGGGCGTGTTTGATTAGGCTTTCCGACTGGTTATAGGTAGTCAACAGGTCAAAGGCGTCCGCTCGCGTCGGAACATGGCTGGTCATGAAAGTCTCCTTATGAGGGTGGGGGTGATCTGGTCGGGTCGTCGTCTTTGGATGCAAGGGGAGTCTGGCCGGGGTCCATTGCCGGCGGGATCGTCCCGGCGGGCGCGGGGGCCGGCGACCGTGACCGGCCTCCCAAAAACCGGGCAAGGGCGCTGAAGACCCGCTTGATTCCCCGCCAGATCTTCGGCAGGAGCCAGATGGTAAAGGCGATGAAGAGGATCAGCAGCCCGAGGAAGAGGATCGGGTGGTTGAGGGCGACCCAGAGTCCGCCGATAACCGCCAGGTCCTCGCCGATGGATGCGGCCCAGTTGGAGAAGGGCTCCGGTGAGGCGTTGATCGCCACCCGGCTGCCGGCCTTGGTGGCATGGGACCCGGCCGCCACTCCGCCTCCCACCAGGGCCGCGGCCAGTCCGACGGCGCCGTTGATATCGTTGGTGGCCCCGTAAGCCAGCAGGGCTCCGGCCGGAATCCGGATAAAGGTGTGAATCGCGTCCCAGCCGGTGTCCACGCCGGGGATCTTGTCCGCGAAAAACTCGACGGCGTACATCAGCCCGGCCGCTCCGATCACCACCGGGCTGGCCAAAATCTGAAGGTCGGGCGGCAGATTGACCGCCCCCGTCATTCCGAGCCAGCCGAGGACCAGCACGGCCGCGTAAAGGTTGATGCCGCTGGCCCAGGATGCCCCCAGGGTCAGGCCCAGCGTGCTGACGATGCTGTTGTAGTCATCCATGATATCTCCCCCGTTTTCGGATTACCGGATCACGCAACCCCGTGACAAGGCGCGGCCGATCCGTCCATGGGGGAAATATACACCATTGGGGATGATTTTTCAAAACCTGATGCCGTTGGGCTGCCGCGGGATGGTTGGCTGTCTCGGGGATGGGAAGGGGGCAACCGCATACCGGGGCTCGGTGCCGGTCGGCATCCGACCCCCGGCGATCGGGGCGAAGACGTGGATCAGGCGGCCGAGCCGGCTTGGCTCAAGCGGGTCCCCGTGAAGACGATCCGCGGACTCCGCTTTTGATGGGAATCCAGATGAGTGAATAACAGCTTGCCGCCAAGGGGATTGACGGCGGTGAGCCCGTCTGTATGGATAAAGATCCGATCCACTGAACCGCCCCGTTTGCGGATGGTATCGAGCACCGTAAACGCCGATGTCTGATCCAGCTCGCCCATGAGCTTCAGATGGAGGCTTTCGCTGTTCTGGTGCGCAAAGATTCTGAAATTATCCGCCATCAGCTTTCCCTCCCGTTTACGTCAAGACCCCGCCGCCAGAGGCTGGGCAAAAGCTGGGTTCGGATGAGCACCGTCGGACCATGTGACTCGGGTCATCTCAGCGGCCACCCGGCGTTGGAGCGTATCCACCGACCCATCCTTAATCACCGTCACCCCGCCGGCCTCCGGCGGAAAGAGACCGTCTCGGAGCGGGTCTCCGGCCGCCATCAGGATCACCGGCACATCGGGCATACTCATCTTGATATACCTCAGCACATCGCCGGCATAGGCCCCGATCAGATCTCCGTCCAGGACCACCAGCGCCGGGGGACGCATCCTCAGCATGCGCCAAACTGTTTGAAGATCGCCGGCGGAGACGATCTCGTGATAGTCCAGTCTCCCACGATCAGTCAGTGTCGATCGCAGGTACTTGCCGTCCTCGATAATCAGAATCGTTGCCACGTGATTCATCCTTTCCAGCTCGTCACCGCCCCTTTAATTGAATATACCGGGGGGTAAAATTTTGAGCGCCACGCGGATATCGGCCAAATCGGCCATTTATGGATCGGCACTAAACAACGGACCGGCCGCGGCCGCCGGCATTGGAATCATAAGACGCCGCTTGACTCATCGGTCCTTCAAGCGGGCGGAGAGAGGCTTCAAGACGCTCCTCCGACAATGGCTTTTGGAGAAGCTTCGTGACCTCGGACTCCGGAAAGGCCTCGGCCAGGCCCCGGTGGCCGCTCATCAGAATCCGGAGGATGTCGGAACCGCACCGGCTGACCTGCTCCAAAAAGGTCACCCCGTCCATGCCCGGCAAATCGTAATCGCTGATGACCACGTCAAAGGCCCGTCGGCGAGTGGCCTCGATGCCTTCCTCAGCGGATGCGCAGGCCACCGTTTGCCACCCCCGGAACCGGAGGTAAAGATCCAGTGACCGCCGCACCGTCGAATCATCATCAACGATCAGCACGACTTTCGGTGTCACGCTTTCACCCTTTGGATTCCAGAAAGGTGTTTCCGCTACGGGATGCCCCCTTTCCGTTGCCATTGCCGTTTCCATTGCCGTTGTGACCGAAAAGGGCCTTGATCGCCAACCGTCGGGTGAGGTCATCGGCCCTCAGCGCGGATTCCATGCACCGAATGCCGACCTCCGTCATCATCTCCCAATGGGTCCGACCGATTCTTACGGCGACTTCCGGTAATATCCTCGCCGACCGGGCATACGCATCCATGTCCGTTGACGTCGCCAGGGCCGTGGTGTACCCGCTCCAGATCCGCATGGCGGACCAGAAGGTCGCACTCGTCCGTTCGACGGCACCATGGGTTTCCAGCATTTTATCGACCTCCTCAGCAGACATTGCCAATCAAAAATTCCTCGACCCGCACCTGCGTAAAAGACGGAATCCGATTCAGATGATTGAAGCATGACCGGCAGAGCCGGGTCTGGTTCCGGCAGCAAACGATTTCAGCCGAACGCTCGACACTCCCGCAGAGGTCACAGCTCGCCGTTTCGTCGTTCAAAAACATGCCCCCATTCGGAAAGGCGGACATCAGCTCGGGACTCCATCCATCCGGGCTCACGGTCTCCGTGCTTTGGGCTTTTACCGTCATCATATCACCTCGCTTGATGATTGGGGTAAGGCGGATGGCCATCCGGCCATCCGCTGAAAACGAATTCACCATAATCCAAGCAAGAATCTTGCCAACCGATCCGGCAAAAGCGAAAAGGAGGGATCATCGCCCATCGAATGGGGAAATGGCGGCGTCAAGGGGGAGGGAAATGATGTAGCCGTCGGTCTTCGAATGAGGATTTTTCGAAACCGGCGGTTGGAATCCTTCGAAATCGGGGGGGTCAGGGGATTTCCAGCTTTTTACGTCGGTAGCGAAAGGTATGGTGGTTGAGGTTGAGGAGGCGGGCGGCCGCGCTTTCATTGCCTTCCGCAAGCCGGAGGGCTTCGGTGAAACAATGGCGTTCCTCGGCTTCCTGGAGCGCCGGCAAGTCAATGCCTTCGGGGGTAAGGGGTGGAAAGCCGGGTTCCGGCGGATCGCTCGATTCAAAGCCGAGGTCCTCGAGGGTGATCTCCTGCCCCTCGCCCACCAGGACGGCCCGCTCGATCCGGTTTTTCAGCTCCCGGATGTTCCCGGTCCAGGTAAAGTGATGGAGGGCTTTCTCGGCCTCTTTGGAAATTCCGGTAAAGCGCCGGTCGAGCTTTTCGCCGCATTCCACGAGAAAGTGCTTGGCCAGCGGAACGATATCGTTTCGCCGCTCGTTGAGCGACGGGACCTTAACCTTGACCACCTCCAGGCGAAAGTAGAGGTCCTTCCGGAAGCGCCCGTCCTCGATGAGCCGCCCGATGTCCTGGTTGGTGGCCGATACGACCCGGGTTCGAACGGTGTGCTTCCGGGTTCCGCCGAGCTTGTAGAACTCCCCGGCCTCGAGAAACCGGAGGAGCTTGGCCTGGGCGGGGAGGCCGAGGTCGCCTACCTCATCGAGGAACAGGGTCCCTCCGGCCGCCTCTTCGATGAGCCCCTTTTTCCCGCCGGCGTTGGCGCCGCTGAAGGCCCCCCGCTCATAGCCGAAGAGCTCGCTTTCGATGAGGTTTTCGGGGATGGCGGCGCAGTTGACCGTCACCAGCGGTCCCCGGAAATTGGGGCTCCGGTAGTGGATGGCGCTGGCGATGAGCTCCTTTCCGGTGCCGGTCTCGCCAAGGATCAGCACGGGAGTATCCGGGCTCCGGGCCACCTTTTCGATGAAGTCCATGACATGCTGGATGGCGTTGCTTTCGCCGATGAAGGGCGGGATGTTCTCCCTGATGTACCGATCCTGAAGCAGCCGGATTTCCTTTTTCAGGCGGACCGTCTCCAGGGCTCTGCCGATGTTGATCTCCAGGGAATCCATCTGGATGGGCTTGAGCACATAGTCATAAGCACCTGTTTTCATGGCATCGATAACGGTGCCCACATCTTCGTAAGCGGTGATCATGATCACCGGCAGGTCCGGATGCGCCGTCTTGATCCGGGACAGGGCCTCGATGCCGTTCATGCCGGGCAGGCCGATGTCCAGCAGCACCAGGTCCGGGGGACTGTCCGCCATGGCCGCCAGGGCTTCCTCGGCGGTGGCAAACCCGGCCGTCTGGTAATCTTCGGACAGGGCCATGGCGATCCCGTCCCGGATGGTCGGCTCGTCGTCAACAACGTGGATGGTAAATGAGATCATGTCGCGGGCTCCGCTTCCTCGACCGGCAGCTCGACGACGAGCTCGGCGCCGCCGCCGTTTTGATCCCCCAGCCGGAGACATCCGCCATGGTCCAGGGCGATCCGCTGACAGATGCTCAGCCCGATGCCGGGGGAATCGGATTTGGTGGTGTAAAAGGGATCGAAGATTTTGTCCCGGAGGGCCGGGGGCACGCCGGGACCGTTGTCAGCCACTTTGAGATGAATCCGGCCCCCGTCGATCGACGAGGTGATCCGGATGAGGCGCCGGCCGGCCGTTTCGGCCATGGCCTGAGCCGCATTGGCGATCAGGTTGATCAGGACCACCACCAGGAGCTGGGGGTCCGCTCGACAGCGGGAGGCCTCCGGGGAGATCTCCTGGACGATCCGCACCCGGGCCTTGCGCAAAGTGACCACGGACAGGTCCACCGCCTCCTTGACGACATCCCGGAGATCGACGATCACCATCCGGGGCGCTCCTGGCCTGGCAAAGTCGATCACTCGACGGATGGTCGCCTCGATCTTGTCGGAGGCCGACAAGACCTGGTCGATGATGGAGACCGCCCGGTCGGCATCCGGCGCATCCTGAACCAGTCGTCTCAGGGTGTTGAGATAGATATTGATCCCGGACAGGGGATTTCGAATCTCGTGGGCGATCCCGGCGGTCACCCGGCCCAGTGAGGCCATTTTATCCGCCATCCGGAGCATCTGTTCGAGCTCCTTGGGCCGGGTGACGTCAATCATGCTGACCAGGATCGCCTCCCGCCCCCGGTAATCGATGCGGGTGGCTCGGCAATGAACCCATTTCACCTTTCCCTCGATGCCGTCAACCGCGCTCGGGAGGGAATGAATCCGGAACTCCTCGTCGATGGACGTCATCTCCCCCGTCTGGAGAGCCCGGTAATAGCGACTGACGAGCTCCCGGTCCTCTTCGTGAACCCGCTCAAAAAGGATCTCCCGCCCAGGGGCTCGGAAGTCGCCGAGGAGCCGGCACTGTTCGGGGTTTTTGTACTCGACCCGGCCGTCCTGGATGATGGTGATCCCGGTGAGGCAGTTTTCCACCAGCGAGCGGAACCGGGCTTCGCTTTCACGCAACGCCTTGACGGATTGCTTCCACTCGATGACCCGGCCGATCCGTTGGGCGATGGTCTTGATCAGGCTCCGCTCTTCGGGTAAAAACACGATCTGCCCGTCGTCGGGCGGCGGACCATAACATACCGTCAGCTCCCCGACCACGTCCCCTCCCACCCGGATGGGCGCCACCAGGCGGCAGAAGCTCATCTCGAAGTGATCGCTCTGAAAGCGTCGGTCTCCCACCCGGATCTGGGCGCAGGCCCGATCCGGAAACCGCAATGCCGGCGGCAACAGACGGACGGCCGGAGTCAGGAGATCATCCAGCGACCGCCCGCCGTACTCCACCACATCAGACAGGCTGTAGAGGCATTGGAGCTCCTTGAGCCGCTCGGTCAGGGCGCTGCTGAGGGCTTCGAGGTCCGCCTGCTGCCGGCAAATCCGCCGCTCCGCCCGGTAGCGCTGGCTGATGTCGTGGATGATGGAGTAGAGGAGAATGCGCCCGTCGCGTTTGATGGGGCCGGAGAAGACCTCGACGTCCCGGATTTCTCCGGAGGCCAGCAGGTGGCGGAACCGGAAATAATGCCGACCCTCGCTCCTCGCCCGGCGCATCTCAGAAAAGACCTCCACTTCGGTCAAGGTGTTGATGTCGGTGATCCGCATGGCGGTCAAGGCTTCCTCGGAATACCCGTAGAAGGCGCAGGCGGCTGGATTGGCCTCGATGATCCGGGCGGTCTCCGGGTCGATGATCAGCATCACCGCATGGTGGTTGGCAAAGAGGCCCCGGTAGCGGGCTTCCTTGTCCTGGAGCTCGGCCTCACGGGCACGGCTCCGGGACAGCTCGGCCTCCAGCGTCCGGATTCGGTTTTCGGCATCCTGAAGCTGCTCGGATACTGACTGGGATAGGGGATTGGGGGTCATGCTCAGATTCCGGGTTCGTGTCATTTGTTTCGAAATCCGTCGGATATCGGTTCGACAATAGCGAATCCGATCCCGTTTTTCAAGCCGCGATTCCCCGCCCGGTGTTATCCGGGGCTTGATTTTTCCGGCCGAATTTGGCTTACTTGGAAGCGGTAGGGCGGGACGACTCAATCAAAACAATGAATGGACAGGGGGCGGATGAGCGCATATAAGATTGATATGGACACGAAGGAAACCAACATGGGCGCGTCCGCTCCGGCGGAAGGCCCCTCACCCGATGACCGTCATCCGGACGCGGTGGCCGAGGAATTCGGGGTGGACGCCCGGACGGCCGACCGGGTGATCGCCGAGGCTCTTTCCACCGGCGGGGATTACTGCGACCTGTATTTCAGCAGCAGCCAATCGAGCCAGCTTCGCCTCGAGGACGGGACGGTGAGCCAGGCGGGAAGCCGGATGGACCGGGGACTCGGGGTCCGGGTGGTGGCGGCCGAAGCCACCGGATACGCTTTTACCGAATCCCTCACGCTCGAAGCCATGCGGACGGCGGCCCGGACGGCGGCCCGGATCGCCCGGTCGGCGCCGACCTCTTCCCGGCCCCGTCCGATCCCGGTCACCGTCCCCGGAAGCGGCATCCCGGACCGGTATCCCATCGACGAGGGGTGGGAGACGGTGGATATGGGGCGGAAGGTCGCCTTCCTGACGGCGGCTCACGACCGGATGCGGTCCCGGGACCCTCGAGTGATCCAGGCATCGCTCACCTTTGCCGATGCCACGGCCCAAGTCCTGATCGCCACCTCGGACGGCGTTTGGGCCGCCGACACCCGGCCGATGGTCCGGGTGGGCGCATCCTGTACGGCCTTGTCGGACGGGCGAAGGGAATCCAACGGGTATAACCTGGCGGGCCGGCTGGGGGGAGAGTTTCTGACGGATGAAACGGCCCGCAAGCTGGCTGACACCGCCGTGGACCGGACCGTCGCGCTGTTTTCGGCCATCCGTCCCGAACCGGGGGAGATGCCGGTGATTCTGGCGCCCGGAGACGCCGGGATACTTCTCCACGAAGCCATCGGCCACGGCCTCGAGGCCGACTTCAACCGGAAGGAGACGTCGGTCTTCGCCGACCGGCTGGGACAGCGGGTGGCCCGCGAGGAGGTGAGCATCGTGGACGACGGGACCCTGCCCCATCTCCGGGGCTCGATCAACATCGACGACGAGGGGATTGTGGCCGAACGGACGGTCCTGGTGGAAAACGGGGTCCTCCGGGGCTATCTCCACGACCGGATCAGCGCGGCCCATTACGGGGTCCCGCCCACCGGCAACGGCCGGCGCCAGTCATTCCGCCACGCCCCTCTGCCCCGGATGCGCAACACCTTTATGGCGGCCGGGCCGCATGACCCGAAGGAGATCATCGCCAGCGTCAAAAGGGGGCTTTACGCTCAGACCTTCACCAACGGCCAGGTGACCATCGGAGCCGGGGATTTCACCTTCTACGTCAAGTGGGGCTACCTCATCGAGGACGGCCGGCTCACCCGGCCGGTGAAGGACGTCAACGTCATCGGCAACGGCCCGGCGGTCCTCGGCCGGATCGAGATGGTGGGCAACGACCCGATCCTGTCCGAAGGCGGGTGGACCTGTGGCAAAGCCGGTCAAATGGTCCCCGTCTCCCAGGGACTGCCCACGGTGAAGGTCGCTTCCATGACGGTGGGCGGCGTGCGGCCCGCCTCCGGGAAGGAGGGATCATGAGCCGGACCGGCGACGGGGATTTTCACCGGGCGGAACGGGCCGTGGACCGGGCACTCCGGGCCGGGGCCGACGAGGCGGCGGTCTCGGTGTCCACCGGGCGCCAGGTGCGGATCGAGCACCGGGAGGGGCGGCCCGAGGGACTTTTCGAATCGGTGCGCCGGACCCTGACGATCCGGGTCTTCCGGGCGGGGCGATACTCCCGCCACGTCACCTGCGACCTCCGGGACGAGCAGGTGGATGGCTTTATCGACTCGGCGGTGGCGGCCACCCGGTATCTGGCCGAAGACCCCCACCGGCGGCTCCCCGATCCCGAATGGTATCCCGAAGGCGATCCGCCCGACCTGGGCCTTTGCGACCATGATGCCGATGGCCGAACAATCGATGAAAAAATCGCCCGGGCCGCCCAAATCGAGGCGGCGGCCCGAGGGGGGGGCGGGCCGGTCCTTACCGTCTCGGCTCACTATGCCGACCATCTTTCCGCCGGCGTCCGGGTTCACAGCAACGGCTTTTCCGGCCGGGTCCAGGCCACGGCCTTTTCCGAGTCCGCCGAAGCAGGCGTCCGGGACGGAGACCGGGGCCGGCCCCAGGGCGGGTTCGGCGCGTCGGTCCGCCGGTATGCGGACCTCCCGGACCCGGAGACCGTGGGGCGGGAGGCCACCCGGCGGGCAATGGAGCGGATCGGCCAGCGGAAAGGCCCCTCCGGCCGGTACCCGCTGGTGGTGGAAAACCGGGTCGCCCCCCGACTCCTGGGAACCCTGATCGGGCCGGCGGGCGGCCGGGCGATCCACCAGCGGGCCTCCTATCTCGAAGGGATGATCGGGAGCCGGATCGGATCGCCGCTCCTGACGCTGGAAGACGACCCATTGCGGACCGGCTGGCTCGGCTCCCGGCCCTTTGACGGAGAAGGTCTGGCGGCCAAGCCCCGGCGGATCATCGACGCCGGGATTCTCCGCTATTACTACCTCAACACCTATTACGCCCGGAAGCTGGGGATGGAACCCACCTCCGGGACCCCATCAAACCTGATCATCCCGCCCGGTGAGCGGAGCCTCGAGGAGATGGTCCGGGAGTTGGACCGGGGGATTCTGGTGACCGGGTTTCTCGGCGGCAACGTCAACTCCACCACCGGGGATTTCTCCCTGGGGATCATCGGCCACCGGATCGAGGCGGGCGAGCGGGCCGGACCGATCAACGAGATGAACATCGCCGGCAACGCGATCGACCTCTGGCAAGCCCTGGTCGAGACCGGAAACGATCCCTACCCCTATGCCGCCTCCCGGCTTCCCAGCCTCCGCTTTTCGGAGGCGGAGCTGTCGGGGAGCTAAGGTCCGAACGCCTTCTCGGCGCCACGATGGCACGCGGAGCACGCCGGAAGAGATAACCCCAAATGATCAAGGCTATCCCGCGATCAGCCCCGGGCATGAAAAAGGCTTTTCAGACCTTGATCATCCTCATTAAACTCCGTAAGCTAACCCGGAGCAACGCCCAGGGGCGTCCCGGGTGTTCGACCCCTTTTCCAGCAAGGGAAGGGGAAAGCCGCCCTGGGAGCGCCGCACGCCAGTGCGGCCAAAATGCCGCCTTGT
>CAYNGG010000123.1:0-10380 GCA_964396575.1 uncultured Desulfobacteraceae bacterium
CGCCCTTCGATAATAGTCCCCGCAACACAACCGCTCATCCGTAAACGGGGGTTCGGCTGATTAGTTGAAACGGGGGCCAATCGGGAAAAGCCCGAGCCATGCCCATGGCGTGCCTGGCGACCGGCATGGCGATAACTACCCGCTTGATCACGCCAACGGGGTGACTCAATCTCCAGGAACCCTTTCTGGAGTGGAATCAAGGTGGTTGACAAAACCAAAATCATATCGTAAGAAGAAATAGTTATCGACCTGCTCGGGAGGGTCCGTGTCGCGAGCTATCGTCGATTGCCGGCCCATCACCACCAGCATCCCGGCTGCCCCGGCTTTCAAACGGTATTGAACCATTTTCCCATATCTAAATCGGCCTTGGCGGCACCAAAAGGCGGCGATTCCTACTTTGATTTCTAAACCCATGGCATTATCATTTTCTTTAGCTAATCGGGTTGCTCCGACGCGCCGAGGAGGGCCGGTCGGAAGGGGCGTCATGGCGGCCGTCATGGTTCTCTGCTGGTGCCTGGTGCCGGGATGGCTTTCCGCTCAGCCGGCGGATGACCTTGAACCGTATCTTCTGAAGCCGGGGGACGTCATTGACATCTCGGTCTGGCGCGACGAGGCCCTGACTCATCGGCTGGCGGTGCGGCCCGATGGGATGATCTCCTTTCCGCTCATCGGCGAGATTCGGGCTGCTGGGCGGCCGGTGGATGCGGTTCGGGAAGTTATCGAGGAGCGGGTGGCTCAGTATGTCCCGGACAAGCCGGTCACGGTGATGCTCCGGGAGATCCGCTATCCCAAGGTCTATGTCATTGGAAAGGTCAACCGCCCCGGCGTTTTTACCGTGGAGGGGGAGGCGCTCACCGTCTTGCAGGCCCTGGCCATGGCCGGCGGGCTGGACATCTTCGCGGACACCGACGAGATCCTGGTGCTCCGCCAGACGGCGGACGGCCAGACCGCCTTTCGGTTCAACTATGTGGAGGTCTCTCGCGGCCGGCATCTGGACCAGAACATCCGGCTTCAGCCGGGAGATACCGTGGTGGTTCCCTGAGTCGGCCCGGAAAATGGGCCGGAAACCGTCAAATTTGGTGCTCTGTGGACTGATCATCTTGATTGCGTCCACCATAGGCGAACCGGGCCGGGCCGCCGACTACAACCACTTCCGGGTGGGGGAGCGGACCGGAGCCCGGATCATTGTCGAGCCGGCGCTGACCCTTCGGGAGCGGGTCAGCGATGACCTCTACTACACCGGAACGGCCGATGCGGAACACATCGTCGTGCCGGAGTTGAGCTTGACCCACCGGACGGCGGGAACGGACCTCCGGGCCAACGGCCGCTGGGAGATCTATCGCTACTCGGAGTCCTCGACACTCAACGCGGTGGATTGGCGGTACGGGATGACCGCTCAATGGCGACCATCCGAGCGGGTTCGGGTCCGGCTTCCGGCGACCGTTTCCCGGAGCAGCCTGGTGCGGCGAAACCAGGAGGAGTTTGGGGCCGTCGCGGCTTTGGGAGATATTTTCGAGGCCGACGCCCGACCCGAGATCCACCTGCGGCCGTCCCCCCGGCAGCGGATCATGTTGGATTACCGGGCGGAGCGGGCAGAGCCGTCCTTCCCGGATTTCTCCCGACACACCTTTCACCGGCTGGGGGGATCCTGGTCTTTCGAGCTGGACGAGCGGACCACCCTGATCGCCGACGCTCATGCCGAGCGGCTCGACAGTTGGGTGCCCGGCTCAAAGACAGATGGAGAGGTGAGCATCGTCGAGCACCGTGTCGGGGGTCGGTATCGCCTTTCGGAGACGACGACGCTCCGGCTGCTGGCCGGGGTCCGGGGGAGTCGGCATGACTTTGACGCGCCAACGGGGGAGACGGCGGGCGGCGAGGCGATGCCGACCATCGAGGCGCAGCTCCGGTGGGACCGGCCCCGGCTGGTCATGGAGACCCGATACATCCGGGATGCCTATCCGGATATCTATGGGGAGTATGTGACCCGGGACCTCCTGGTCAGCGAGTGGCGGTACAAGACCGGCCCCCGGTCGGTGGCGGCCGTCACCGGCACCTTCCGGCTGCTGTAAAACAGCGGGTATGTCCGTCCCCTGAAAACCCGGATGCTCAGGCTGGCGGCCGAATTCAAATACCGACTGAGTGAGACTCATACGGTGATCCTCGGCTGCGTGGCGGTGCAGGATGAAAACCGGCTCAAGCCGGACCGACGCCGCCGAAACGGAGGGTTCGTGGAGATCGAGATGACATGGCCCGGCCTCTTCTGAGGCGGCGGGCGGAAAATGACGGTGCGGCATGGAAGCGGGCGAGGCAATACAATTTTATATCGGGGTCATCCGGAGACGGCGGTATGCGCTTATTCTGCCGTCGGTGCTTTCGTTTGGCCTGTTGGTGGCCGTGATCCTGAAAATTCCGTCCGTTTATCGATCCTCGGCTGCCTTTGTGATCAACAACCAATTTGTGCCGGGCAACTACTCCCAGAACCGTCAGCGGACGGCCCTGACCACATTGCCCACCGAGGAGCGACTCCAGGCCCTCAAGAAAATCGTTCTCAGCCGGGACAATCTCACCCAACTGATCCGGAGATTCAGAATCCATGACGGCCCGCCGCCCCATAAAATCCCGATCCGAATGGTCAACCGGATACGGGGACGGATCGACATGAAGATGGTCCGGACGGACATCGCCGTCGGCCAGCGAAATATCTCCGCCGGCGGGGCCTACGCCTTTGTTTTGTCCTTTGAAGACGAGAATCCGGAGCGGGTCCAGGCGGTAACCATGGCCATAGCCGATCTCTTCAAGCCGGAAAGCTACCGGTTTCAGAAAAAACGGATCGAGGAGGCAATGGCGGTTCTGGAGCGGCAGAAGGCCGAGGCCGAGGCCGACATCCTCGACAAAGGACGGGAAATCTCAGCCTTCAAGCGGCGGCACCAGGATGCCCTTCCCCAATTGTTTAACACATATATCTCGATGCTGGGGGAGCTGGAGAGCGAGATCGAGCGAAAGGAGATGCGGCTCGTCAATATCCGGGACGATGAGCGGTACTGGGGCGGCAAGCTGGCCATCACGCCCATGACCCTGAAGATGGTCAACCGGGCGGGGGCGGAGGTCTCCTCCGTTAAAGAAGAGGTCAAGCGGATGCGTCAGGAGTTTGCGGTCGCCAGGGCTACCCTGGCCGACGACCACCCGGATGTCATCGAGCTGAAAAATTGGCGCCGTTCTCCTGATCATCCAGCGGTCCTTTTCCGCATGGTATTTTAAAAACCGGGTGGGAAAGACCTTCAACGCCCGCCGGCTGCTCATCGTCGGGGACATGGAGCGGGGCCGCTACATTTCCGACCTTATGGAGCAGCAACTGAGCTGGGGGCATGTCATTGTCGGCCGGCTGTCCATCGGCGATGAAAACGGCGAGAAGACCGACCAAACTCTCGGGACCCTGAAGGACCTCCCCAAAATCCTGATCGACCGCCCCATCGATGAAGTGGTCTTCGCCATGAGCAAGAAGCAGGCCTTCAACCTGAAGGCGCATCTCGATATCTGCCACGAGATGGGCATCCCGGTGAGGGTCCTGCCGGGCCTCTGGGACCCCGACGACCCCTATCTCTCCGTGGACCAGTGCCAGGGCGTGCCCTTTCTGGTCATCGGCGCGACCAATGTCAATGCCAATGCGCTGTTTTACAAGAAAATCATCGATATCATCGGCGGGGTAGCGGGGATGATCATATTGGGCATTCTGTATTTGCCCGTGGCGGCGGCAATTAATCTCGATTCGCCGGGGCCGGTCTTTTTCCGCCATCGCCGGGTGGGCCAGAACGGCCGGACCTTTTGTCTTTACAAATTCCGGACCATGTATGAGGATGCCGAGGCGCGGAAGGCGGAGCTGATGGCTCAAAACGAGATGCAGGGCGCCATGTTCAAGCTCAAGGACGACCCTCGAGTCACGCGGGCGGGCCGATGGCTCCGAAAGACCTCACTGGACGAGTTTCCCCAGTTCATCAACGTCATCACGGGGGAGATGAGCCTGGTGGGCACCCGCCCCCCCACGCCCGAGGAGGTCAAGAAATATCATCCGTGCCAGTTCAGACGGATCTCTTCGAAGCCGGGGATCACCGGGTTGTGGCAGATCTCGGGCCGTAACGAGATCACCGACTTCGAGGAGGTGGTCGCTCTCGATTGCCAATACCTCGAAAAATGGCGGCTCCTGGAAGACATCAAAATCCTTATCAAAACCGTCTTCGTGGTTTGACCCATTCCAGACCGGGACAACGCGCCGGTTTGAACCCCCCAAACAAAGGAGGCGCACATGATCGTTGGCGTTTTAAAGGAGATCAAGGCCGAGGAGAATCGCGTATCCATGACCCCCGCCGGCGTGGAGGTGATGAAACGGAACGGTCACACCATCCTGGTGGAGAAAAGCGCCGGGGTCTCAAGCGGCTTCGAGGACGCTGACTACGCCGAGCCGGGGGCGGAGATCGTCGAGACCGCCAAGGAGATTTTCGAGCGCGCCGACATGGTCATGCACGTCAAGGAGCCCCTGCCCGCTGAACACGACCTCATTCGGAATGGCCAGATCGTCTTTACTTACCTCCACCTGGCGGCGGACGAGACGCTGACCCATTCCCTGATCAAAAGTAACGCCGTCTGCATCGCTTACGAAACCATTCAGAAGGACGACCGGTCACTGCCCCTGCTCACCCCCATGAGCGAAGTGGCCGGCCGGATGGCGATCCAGCAGGGCGCCAAGTACCTGGAGATGGCTCAGGGCGGCCGCGGCACCCTTCTGGGCGGGGTGCCTGGGGTCGATCCGGGCATGGTGGTGATCATCGGCGGAGGCGTGGTGGGGACCAACGCGGCCAAGTCAGCCTGCGGCCTGGGCGCCAAGGTCTATGTCCTCGATATAAGCCTGGAGCGTCTCCGGTACCTGAGCGACATCATGCCCGCCAACTGCTTCCCGCTCTACTCGAACCCGGCAACCCTCCGGGACCTGATCACCCGGGCCGACGTGGTGGTGGGTGCCGTCCTCATTCCGGGTGCCAAAGCCCCCCGGCTGATCACCCGGAAGATGCTCAAGACCATGAAAAAAGGCTCGGTGCTGGTGGATGTGTCCATTGACCAGGGCGGATGCTTCGAAACATCCAAACCCACCACTCATTCGAAACCATCCTACGTGGTCGAGGGCGTGGTTCACTATTGCGTGGCGAACATGCCGGGCGCCGTGGCCAGGACATCCACTCCGGCTCTGACCAACGCCACGCTCCCTTATGCCGTCGAGATCGCCAACAAGGGATGGAAACGGGCCATGACCGAGAACATCGAGATCCGCCAAGGGGCCAACGTGGTCGGCGGCAAGATCACCTACAAAGGGGTTGCCGAGGCCTTCGGCCTGGATTACACCGACATCGATTCGCTGCTGTAGTACGCCATGCCTTATGATGTGTGGGTTGTGAAGACACCGCGAGCGCGGACTTTTGCCCGCGGGCGGGCGGGTAGAGTGGACACGCACGTGCCCACTCCCGGTATCGCGTGACTGAAAGCCCGCGCTCCCAGCCCCGGTATTCAATCTCATCCGGTGCGCTATCGTGCCAAGGGCGGCGCCAAGCGTCGTCCATGGCACGGATTGGGATGGCCGGTGTCGGGCTACTTCCAGGGGGGCAGGCCCATGCCCCACTTTTTGAAGACCTCGGCCAGCTCGCCGCTGGCCTTCAGATCAGCCATGCGCTTGTCGTAGATCTCGATGAGCTTCCGGGATCTCGAGTTGTTCCCGAAGCGGGGGTAGGTGTTGATGGTGAAGGCGGTCTCGACCTGGAATTGGCTTGTCTCGTCGGGGTGTTCCTTTATGTAGCCGTCGATGGTCGGCTTGATGTCAAGATAGGCGTCCACCCGGTTTTTCTCCACCATTAAAAAGCCCTGGGCGGTGGAATCGATCTCGCTCCATTCTACCTTCACATCGATATAATTCTGGTAGTTATACCCGCGCTTCCAGACGACCGCTTTGCCTTCCAGGGATTTCCGCCCATCCCAGGCAATGTCCCCCTTTTTGAAGACCGCGACGGTATAATCCAGGTCCATGGGATGCTCCGGATAAATAAAAGCGGGGTCATCTTCGGTGAGGTAGGCCGCGAGCAATGCGTCCGCCTCTCCGGACCGGACCATGTCTTTGGCGCGCTTCCAGGGCACGATATCGTATGTTATCTCGACACCGGCCGGCTCGAACACCTTCCGCATCAGGTCGAAATAGAGTCCGGTGCCGTCCTCGTTGGTCAATGTGCTCCAAGCTGGGGTGACAATCCGGATGCTTGAAATATCATCCGCCGCAAAGGATGCTCCAGCCCAAACGGCAGCCAAACCCATTGCAATGATTAAGCTGAGCCACTTTTTCTTCGCCATCATGGTCTCTCCTCCATAGGTGAACGGAAACGGTGAATTCCCGGTCCAGGCGGGGCTTCCGCTGCCCGGTCCAGACGCAAATACCAGGTTCCGTTTACCACGAATGTGGGCATTGGACAATAGGGACGGACTCGCCTGAATTGTCTTGAAAACGGAGAGGGATTTGATTAGGCTTGCGACGAAAGATGGGAATTGTATTGCAAAGATTTTGGATTAGAACGCCGGATCGAGGCTTGGAGCGGATCGGGAGACGGGATGAAAGGCGGGAAAAGGTTTGAAAGTGTCCATCCATAAATGGCCAATTGGCCCGATATCCGCGTTGCGCTCAAAATTTTATCCTCGAAATATCAAATATATGCCTGTGGTAAAATTTTTCGCGCGCCTCCATCTCGACCCAATTTTCCGGTTTCTGGATGGACACTTGAAAGATCTATCGAGGGCTCAGATGACTTCAAAACCATCCATCTCCAAGCTGCAAGTCTTCCACGACATCACCGAGCGGAAACAGGCCGAGCAGGAGCTGAGAGAGACTTCGGCCATCTTGAAGGCGGCCATGGATTGCAGCACGGCGGGGATCGCCATCGCGGACGCTCCCGACGGGCGGCTCCGGTACGTCAATCCCGCGGGGCTGGGTATCCGGGAAGGCAGGGAGAAGGAGCACTCCCGGGACATCACCCAGCAGCTCCTGGCCTTTTCCCGGCGGCAGACGGTCTCGCCCCGGGTGATCGACATCAACGATGTCGTTGAAAAAATGCTGAAAATCCTCCGACGGTTGATCGGCGAGGACATCGATCTGGCCTGGTCTCCCCGGTCGGGCCTCTGGTCGGTCGAGATGGACCCGACCCAGGTGGATCAGATCCTGGCCAACCTGTGCGTCAACGCCCGGGACGCCATCGCCGACGTCGGCCGGATTGTTATCGAGTGCCCATCCATAAATGGCCATTCTACCCGACATCCGCGTTGCGCTCAAAATTTTATCGTACATTCCACACCCCAGCAGGCAAGAATCCGCTGAATTTTCTCGAAACCAGGAAAATCCGTGAACCTGATGCTCCGCGTCAGGCCCAAAAATTCGTCAACAGGCTGAATCACAGCCCTAACCGCGGCGATGGCAATCGATTTTTCACGGATTCCCTTGACGTCATCGGCGAATTGACCGACAACTGAGATCAGCCGAAAGGTTCGGTGAGTTGGTTTTCGGGTACTTTTGCCCGGACGGAGCTCCAAAGCAACCGAAAGAAGGCGGTGGGCATGATCCAATCCCTTTCACTGCGAATCCGGCTGTTGCTGCTCTTTTCCTTCCTGATCTCCCTGTCGGTGCTCCTGTTGGGGCTCCTCAGCGTGATCCAATTCCGATCCTTCGGAGACGCTACCCTGTCGCTCACCCGGGATGCCCTCACCCGTCAGGCGGTGGAGGTGCTCGAAGCCGGGGTCACCCATGATCGCCAGACGGTCCGGAATCTCGTCGAGACCGCCGAACGGGACGCCCGGCGGCTGGCCTCATCCAGCAACGCCCGCGGCTATTTCGCGGCCCGGATCGGGAAAAACGAGATCATCAACCGGATGATCGAAAACGAGGCCCGGAGCATCGTCTCCGGAATGCTTCACATCTGCGGGGTTCAGCACGATCTGCTCACCAATAAGCTCGAAAAGAACATGGCCATGGCCCAGTATGTCCTCGACTCCCGAGCCGGAATCGAGGTCACCGCGCTCAGCCACGTCTGGCAAGTCCGCAACCTTTTCACCGGGGCGATGGAATCGGTCGGGCTGCCCATTCTCGAGATCGGCTTTCATCCGATAACCCCTACGGACCGGGATGCCCAGTTTGAGTTTGTGGACACGGTGGCCGGGGTCACCGGATCGGCCTGCGCCGTGTTCCAGAAGATGAGCTCGGCGGGGGACATGCTGATGGTCGCCACCACGCTCGAATCCCCTTCCGGCGAGCGGCTTGACGGCGCCTTTCTGCCGGCCGAAGACCCGGAGGGAAATCCTTTGCCGGCCATTGAAGCGGTCCTGGCGGGACGGCCGTATCAGGGGAACATCGAGCTCGGCGGGCAATCCTTTTTAGGGGCCTTTTCTCAGTTGACGGACGAGGACGGCGAGATCATCGGGATGCTCTTCGTGGGGCTGGACAAAAGCGGTTTCAGCAAGCTGGAAGAGACCATCCTGAACACCACCATCGGCGAGACCGGTTATGCCGCCGTCATGAGCCCCGACGCGACGCTGATCATCCATCCCCGGGCCGATTTCCGGGGACAAAACGTCGTGACCGATCTCCAGATCCCCCAATTCCAGACGATCATCGACGAGCATCGGGTCCGAAAAACGGGGGTGATTGCTTATATGCTCGATGGCCGACCAAAAATTCTGGCCTACGCTTATTTCGAGCCCTGGGAGTGGATCGTTCTGGCGACCGCGTATTGGGACGATTTTTCCCAGGCGGACATAGCCCGAACGCTTTTGAGAAGCGAGATCGAATCGATCTTGAGCGGAGCCCGGCTGGAGATCGACGGTGAGCAGACACCCCTGTATCGGTCCATCGGGTGCATCGGACACGATGGGACCTGTCTGTGGTCCATCGGCGACGATACCATCGAGTCGGCGTCCTTGAGTCCGGAGGCCTTGTCGGATTTGCGTGACGGGCGGGCCTGCTTTTCACCGCTCGATGCCACCGAGGCGGGGACATCGCTGATCGTGACCGCGCCGATCATTTTGGATGAGGAATTCATCGGAGCCATGGCGGTGGCTCTGAGCTGGGACCTCGTCTGGGAATCCATTAAGGATCGGGTGTACGGCAAGACCGGGTACGCTTACATCATCAACCCGGACGGTATTCTGGTCAGCCATCCAAGATACCGGATGTCCGACGGAGTGGATGTCTCGGACCCCCGACACGGGGAGCTGGCGGATCTGTTCAATCGCTGGCGGCGGGACGGAACGGATGATCAGGTGGTCTATACCTTCGAGGGCGTCAAAAAATATGCCTATTTCAAGCCGCTCCGCGTCGGCGAGGATATCTACACCATCGCGGTCACCAGCCCGGTCGCCGAGTTCTTGGAGCTGGTCGAAATCATCAATGGCCGGGCCTCGGCGGACCTCAAAAACAGCCTGACCATCCTCGGAATCGTGGGCCTCGCGCTTCTCGGCGGAGCATTGTTTCTGGCCTTCCGTTTCAGCAATGCCGTGACTCGTCCCCTGATTCGGATTATCGACGGCCTGACCCGGACCGCTCACCAGGTTGACCGGGCCAGTGATGAGCTGGCCGGCGAAAGCCAGACCCTGGCCGAACGGACCTCGGAACAGGCCGCTTCCCTGGCGGAGACCGCCGGGGCCATGACGGAGATGGCCGGCATTGCCAGGGGCAATGCCGAACATGCCACGAAAACCGACGACCGGATGCGGGCCACTCGCCGGACCGTCGAGAGCGAGACGGTTTCCGTCCGTCAACTCGTTGAGGTCATGGGCGAAATCTCCGACGCCGGGAACGCCTCGTCAAAGATCATCCAGAGCAGCGCGGACATCGCCTTCCAGACCAATCTCCTGGCGCTCAACGCCGCCGTGGAGGCGGCCCGGGCCGGCGAGGCCGGTGCCGGGTTCGCCGTGGTGGCCGATGAGGTCCGCCGGCTGGCGCTGAGGGCCGGAGATGATGCCCAGCGCACATCCGCCCTGATCCAGTCAATGGTGGACCGGCTCGATAAAGGCGCCGAGCTGGTGACGCGGACCGAGCGGGCCTTCGATGAGATCGGGGCCAGCGCGACGGAAGTGGCCGAGCGGATCGGCGAGATCGCGACCGCATCCGGGGAGCAGACGGTCCGGATCGAGCGCCTCACCGAAACAGTCCGGGAAATGGACAAGCTGACCCATCAGAACGCGAATGCCGCGGAATCCTCGGCCGCCGCTTCGGACGGGATGAGGGATCAGGCTGAACGGATGCAGGCCTTCGTGGCCGACTTGGTCCGCCTGGTGCGAGGGAAGCGCGGACGGCGGTAGTGAGTG
>CAYNGG010000124.1:0-10355 GCA_964396575.1 uncultured Desulfobacteraceae bacterium
TTATCAGGTCAAATATGCCTTGATAACAGGATGATTTGGGCATTATCAGGGAAAATATCCCGTCATCTATTCCAGCCTCCTTGAGCTCACGTCGATGTTTTCACCTGTATCTTTATCGTGAAAATACATTTTATCGTGAAAATACATTTTCATGCCTGGGGGTGATCGTGGTGCAAGCCTCGATCATGAGCGTTTATCATGCATCTACCATCCAATCATGATCTTTTCATCTTTCCACATAACATCTATATTATAAGAAAATGGGCGATGTCAAGGAGTCAAGGACTAAAACCGTCGTACCTGACCCGTCTGTGTCCCCCTGGTCATGCCATGCCGGAAAACCAAACCAAGTGCCCATGGGGCCGCACTGGCGGCGGCGCTCCGAGGGGATTTCAGGAATCGGTCTCCGGCGGGGCCTCCTCAGCCGCATCCTGATCGGCGTCAGCCTCGGCGGCCCTGGGGAGGTCTTCGGCATCGGATGGAACCAGGTCGTGATCCGGCAGGGCGCGCCCGGCATGGTCGAGATCGGGGGGTTCGGTGAGCAACCCCACTTTTCGAGCCCGCTTTTCCCAGAGGGCCCGGGCCAGAGCCTGCATGTCCACGGTCTCGTCGGCCTCGTCAACGATCTCCAGCCCCAGGAGGGTCTCCACCACGTCCTCGAGCGTCACAATCCCTTCCATCCCGCCGTACTCGTCCATGACCAGGGCGATGTGCTCCTTGTTGTCCAGGAGAAACTCGAAGAGCTCGGAGACCGAGGAGTCCGGGGCGACGGCCTTGATCTCCCGTTTGAGCTCGTGGAGACGTGCCGTGCGGAGGTCCCGGGCCTGGGCCATGAGGATGTCGTCTTTGAGGACGAATCCGGTGATGTCGTCCCGGTCGAGGTTGTAGATGGGGATTCGGGAAAAGGGGGTCTGGTGGTGATGCTCCATGAAATCCTCCACCGTCATGTTCTCCTGCTGAGCGAAGACGACGGTCCGGGGGGTCATGATGTTCCGGATGTTGGTGGAGCGGAAGCGGAAGAGGTTTTTGAGGATCCGGGACTCCTTGGCCTCGAGCTGGCCTTCCTGGGCGCCCAGGTCGGCCATCGCGGCCAGCTCCTCGCGGCTGAGCCCTTTGAGCTCGGTGGTGTGAGCGATTCCTCGGGTGAGGGCTTCGGCAAGGATCACGAAGGGAAAGAGAATCCAGACCAGCCACTGGAGCAGGGGGGCCATGGGGCCGGCCAGGTTTCGCCAATACCTCGCCCCCAGGGTTTTGGGGATGATCTCGGAGAAGATGAGGATCAGGAGGGTCAGGATGGCTGATGCAAGGCCGAGGTACTGGCTGCCGAAGATTCGGGCGGCCTCGGCCCCGGCACCGGCGGCACCGATGGTGTGGGCGATGGTGTTAAGGGTCAGGATGGCGGCCAGGGGCCGGTTGACGTTTTCCTTGAGCTTCCGAAGCGTCCTTCCGGACCGTTTGCCGCGCTTTTCCAGGGCCGCGATAAACGGGGAGCTGACGCTCAGAAAGACCGCTTCGGCGATCGAGCAGAAGAAGGAAAACAGGAGTGCGGTGAGGATGTAGAAGACCAACATGGCGATTTCGCCGTCAATGCTCAACATGATGTCTCCGGGCGCGAGGGTTGGCGCGGGGTCATTCTTCGCCCGCCAGGGCTTTGGCCCGGGCCGAAGCTGCTTCCGCCCCGGCATCGTCTCCCCGGCGGCGGGCGATATCGCTGATAAGGCGCCAGTTTTCGGCTTGGAGGGCGGGGTGGTTCCGGGCGAGGATGTTCGATTTTCGAGCGAGCTGCTCGGCCTGTGCCAGTTGGCCCCGGTCCATCTGAATTTGGGCCAGGAGGTGCCAGAGCCGGGGGTTCTGGGGGTCGATCCGAAGGGCCCGCTCGACGGTGGCGGCGGCCCCGTCCGGGTCTTCCGCGTCCATCTGCCGGCGGGCTTGGTCCGCCAGGCGGGCGATTACCGGGGACCGGGTTTCGCTGAAGCGGGGCGGCGGCTGAGAACCGGGCTCCGGCGGGGTTTGTCGTGGCGCGATTCGGGATTCGCCGATCCGAGGCGGGGTTGGGGTCGTCTGTTCGATTTCGGCGGTCTCGTCCGGCGAGGGCTCGGTCGGGTCATCGGCCTCGATGGGGTCAAAAGGCGGCGCGGCGGTTTCGATGGGCCGAGCGGGGGCCTCCGTTTGGCTGTCATAGGGGGTGCCGTCATGCCCGATATATGCCTTGGGGCAGCCCCAGAGGATCAGGGCGGCTGCCGCAAGGGTCAGGTGATGGGCTCGAAATGGGGTCATGGGTCGATCTCCTTGTCCGGTGGCTCCTCCGCTTGAGCGGAGGGGCGGTGGGGCTCCCCGTCGGCCGGTCCGATTACGCCCCCGGCGGGGTCATGAAACCCGGTCCCGTCGGCGGGGATGCAGGGGATGAGCATTTCAGGGGCCGAGCCGTCGATAAAGGGAACGGACATGGCCCCGTCACAGCCGGGGTCGGTGCGGAGTCCGGTGGCCGGGTCAACCACCGCCCAGGTGATCGTGTCGGGCTGAGGCGGGGTGAAGGCCGCGACCGCGCCCGGGGCGCGGTTGAAGATTTCGGCCCAGACCCGCAGGGCCCCGGAGGCGCCGGTCAGCCCGCAAGGGGTGTTATCGTCCCGACCCACCCAGACGGTTGCAATGCGCTCGCCGGTGAACCCCGAAAACCAGGAATCCTTCAGATCGTTGGTGGTCCCGGTCTTCCCGGCGGGGTTCAGGGAGCGGTTCAACAGCGCGGGCAGCCGCCGGGCGGTCCCTTCGGTGACCACGGCCTGAAGCGCGGTGTTGACCAAAAAGACGGCTCCGGGGTCGATGGTCTGGCGGACCGTCACCGGATATCGCCGCAAGGGGGTTCCGTCCGGGGTCTGGACGGCGAGGATTGACCGGATGGGCGCTCGAAACCCCGCCGCGGCAAGGGTCCCATAGATTTCGGTCACCTCGAGGGGAGAAAGGTCCACGGCGCCCAGCAGGGCGGCCGGATAAAACGGGACCTCGCGGTGGAGTCCGGCGGCGGTCAGGGTCCGGTGGACCGAATCGAGGCCCAGGTCCATGCCCAGGCGGACGGTGGCGACGTTGTACGAGTGGACCAGGGCCTCGTAGAGGGGAACGATCCCGTGGTACTGGCGGTCGTAGTTCCGGGGAATCCAGGTGTCATCCGCCTTCGGCCCGGGAATCCGGGTGATGGTGTCGGCGATGGGCGTGATCAGGGTGTACCGGTCCGGCTGGGAGAGGGCCGTCAGGTAAACGACCGGCTTGATCAGCGAGCCGATGGGGCGGCGGGCGTCCACGGCCCGGTTGAAGCCGGGGTATCGCGGGTCCCGCCCGCCCAGAAGAGCAAGAACCTCGTTGCCGCCGGCGGCGGTGACCGCCACGCCCACCTCAAGCTCACCGGAGGGAAGGTCCCGGTCGGCCTCGATGGCCGCCAGTTGCTCCTCGGCGGCGGCCTCCACGGCGAATTGGACCTGGGGGTCGAAAGGCGTGAAAATCCGGAGCCCTTCGGAGCGGAGGTCCGACTCCCGGTACTCCTTTGCGAGCTGCCGCCGGACGAGATCGAGGTAGGCCGGAAACGGGGTGGCCCCGGCCGGGCGGTCCACCAGCCCGAGCCCGCTCGACCGGGCGGCTTCGGCGGCCGCCGGCTGGATCAGCCGGAGGGACTCCATGACGGTGAGAACCGTGTTCCGCCGGTCGGTCGCCCGGAGCGGGTGGCGTCTAGGGTCGTACCAGGACGGGCCTTTGAGCATCCCCACCAGGAGCGCCACCTCCTTCGGCCGGAGGTCGGCCAGGGGGCGGCCGAAGTAGAACTGGCTGGCCAGACCAAAGCCGTGGATGGCCCGGTCCCCGTCCTGGCCCAGGTAAACCTCGTTCAAATAGGCCTCCAGGATCTGGTCTTTGGACAGCTTCACCTCGAGGATGAGCGCCATGATGGCCTCATCGATTTTCCGCCGGAAAGTCCGGTCCCGGGTGAGAAAGAAATTTTTGACCAGTTGCTGGGTCAGGGTGCTCCCCCCCTGGACGGTCCGGAGGGCCTTGAGGTTGGCGATGGCGGCCCGGAGGATCGACAGGGGGGCGATGCCGTGGTGGCGGTAGAAGTCCCGGTCCTCGACGGCGATCAGGGTCTGGATGAGCAGGGGCGAGACCGAATCGAGGTGAACGATAACCCGGTCCTCACGGTGAGTCGGGTAGATGGCGGCGATGGGGGCCGGGTCCAGGCGGATGCCGTCGAGGGGGGCCCCGGTGGCCACGTCGGTGAGCCGGTCCACCTGATTGTCGTCGATCCTCACCCGGACGGTCCGTGAAGGGGCCGGGCCGTCCTCGAAGGTAAAGGGCCGGCGCTGGATGGTGAACCGGTCTCCCATCCGGGCGACGGCGCCGGGCCCGTCCACCTCGCTCACCTCCCGGTAGCGCATGAGGGAGAGCTCCCGGGCCAGCCCGTCGGGCGTGATGAGCAGGCCGGGGTAGAGCTCCAGTGGACGGGCGTAGATCCGGGCCGGCAGCTCCCAGGGCCGGTCGGCGAGCTTCTCGTGAACCACCGCGCTCAGGTGACGGACGTGAACGGTCATCAGGACCCCGCCGACCACCAGGAGCAGCAGGAACACGCCGATGACGGTCAGCCAGATTCGCTTCCGGGTCCAGCCGCCCGCTGACCGGCGGGACGAGCGCCGGCGGTTTGATCGGGTCCGCCGGGTCATGGACGCGCCTCCGGGGGCCTTGCCATCGGGCCGGGAGCGTGGTACTCAGGCCAGATGATGGGGGGAGAAAACGGAGAAGCCCATGGAAACATCGAAAAGCGAGCTGACCGGGCGGATGGATGAAGTCTTCTACCGGCTCGGCGGGTTTGGAAGGATGGACGCCGAGCGGTGGGCCGGGTTCTGTCACGCCGTGGGGATGGACCCGGCGCCGTTTTTAAAGGCGATGCTGGAGAGCGTCTGCCGGGTGGTCTGCGTGGAGCACGAGCGTGAGGTCCCGTCCCGGCCGGCCGTGGCCCAGTGCCCGGAGCTCTGGGTGGTCCTCCGGGGGAGCCAGACCCGGTTTCACCTGATCGAAGGGGAGACCTGCTCATAAACCCTCCCCGGCGCCGCGGTAAACTGCCTCCCGCCCCTGGGCGGCCTTGAGCAAAGGCCCTACCCGCCGGTCCACGTAGTCGTAAACCCGGGCGTGGTCCTTGCCCGGAGCCGGTCTGAGGACCCGGCCGAGGTACTGGACCAGCCGGCCGTCGAACCTTATGGGGGTGGCGATGATCAGGGTGGTCAGGTGGCGACAGTCGAATCCTTCGCCGATAAGCTGCCCGGTGGCGATGACGGCATGGACCGTCCCCTCGTCAAGGCCGTCGATGATCTCCTGGCGGCGGGCATCGCTCACCTCGCCGGTGAGGACCCCCGGGTCAAGGCCGTGGTCGGCCGATAGAATCGCCCGGAGGGCCTCGCAGTGGGCCTTCCGGTCGGTGAGGACGAGGACGGTCTGACCGTCGGCCACATCAGCGGCCACGTCGGCCGCGATGAGGGCGTTCCGGGCCGGGTCCTGGGTCAGCTCCGAGAGCATCTGGCTGTATTCGGTTACCGGGTCATGGTACGGGGTAAAATCAGTCTCCCGGTAGATCACCCGAGCCGGAATGAGGTCGCCCCGATCCCGGAGATCAGCTTCGGGTACCCGGACCTCGTGGGTCCCGAGGTACCAGCCGATGAGGGCCGACAGGCCGTCGCGCCGCCAGGGGGTGGCTGAAAGGCCGAGCATGTACCGGCAGTCAAAGGCCGCCACCGCCTCGGTAAAGGTCCGGCTCGGGGCCCGGTGGCACTCGTCCACCACCAGAAAGCCGGTGTGCCGGGCCGCCTCGGCCGCCCGACGGTAGAGGGATTGGACTAATGCCACGGTGATCCGGTCGCCATAGGTCGTCTTGCCGCCGCCGATGGTTCCCACCGCCGGCTCGGTTAGGCCGGTGAGCTCCTCGATCCGATCAACCCACTGCCGGGCGAGCTGCCGGGTGTGGACCACGATGAGGGCCGGCTGCCGTCGGGCGGCGATTACCGCCAGGGCCATGACGGTTTTTCCGGCCCCGGTGGGGGCCCGGAGCACCCCGAAGTCCTTGGGCAGGAGGTCCGCCTGAGCCCGCTCCTGGAATGGCCTCAGAGTCCCGGTGAAGGGGATCTCCACCGGCGGGAGGGTCCGCCGTCGATCCACCAGCTCCCAATCGATCCCCGCCGCCCTGAGCTGGTTGATGAGCGGCCGCATGTACCCCCGAGGCAGGATCAACCCCGACTCCCCGGCGGTCTCGTAAAACCGGAGATACTTGGGAGTCCCGAAGTTGGTCCGGCCCATCCGCTCGTTTTCCCGCCACTTGGGATTCAGGAACCCGAGCTGGCCGGTGATGGCGGACCGGATATCCGGGGGCGCGTCCGCGAGGTGGATTTGATTCCGGAGGGTAATAACCACGGGGCTATTCCGGGAGCCGGTCGTAGAAATAGCTCATGGCGTCCGACCGGGTCACGATTCCGATGATCCGGCCGTCCTCCACCACCGGAAGCCGCCCCACGTCGTGGCGGACCATGATCCGGGCCGCCTGCATGGGGCTCACTCCCGGCTCGATGATCTTGACATCCCGGCTCATGAAAGCCTTGACCGGGGCCTGGAGGTTATCGGCCTTCCGGAGCCGGCGGAAGTCCCGCCGGGAGATCATGCCCACCAGCCGGCCGTCTTCCACCACCGGCAGCCCGGTGCAGCCCTGTTTCCGGAGAATGTGGGCCACCGTCTCCATGGTCTCATCCGGAGAAACCGTCACCACCGGGAAGGACATGAGGTCGCTGATCTGAACGGATGCCTGCTGGTTGCCGACGATCAGCTCCCGGATGGTCTCCTCGACGGCCTCGGGGCTCACCGACTTGAGCATGGCCGACCCGGCCGCCGGGTGTCCCCCGCCGCCTATCCCCCGCATGATGGCGCCCATATCGAGCCCGTCGATGGCGCTCCGCCCGATCACCATGCACCGGCCGTCCTTGCCCGAAAAGATCCCGAAGGCGGCATCGACGTTCAGGATCTGGAGATACATCTGGACCACCAGGGAGAGATTGGCCACGTGACCCCGGACCGTCTGCTGGCTGAAGCTGAGGTCATAGCCGTTGAGCCGGACCCGCTCGGCCGATTCGAGCATACCGAAGAGGACCTCCTTCTGCTTTTCCCCGTAACCCGGCCGGAGGTGAGTGCCGATCACCGTCAGGTCCGCCCCCTGGTCCAGGAGATAGGCGGCGGCCCGGGCATCGGCGGCGGTGGTGGCGGGAAAGAGGAGGTTGCCGGTGTCCTCGTAAATCCCGGCCAGAAAGAGGGTCGCGTGGATCGGGGACAGTTGGACGGCGTCGGCTTCGAGCTGCTGGGACATCAGGGTCACGGTAGCTCCCACCGCCTCCTGGCGGGTCCACCCGGCCGTGATGTCCCCGCCGACCATGTGGTGGTCCCAGAGGATGATATCGAGATCCTCACGGTTCCGGAGCCCCTTCCCGATCCGCCCCAGCCGGTGCCACTGGTTGACATCGACCACGATCAGCCGGTCCACCGCATCCAGCCGGATGTCCTCGTAGTGAAAGGTCTCCAGCACGTCCTTGTGGATGGACAGAAAGCCCCGGACGTTGGCGTTGAGGGACCGGGGGAGGACCGGAACGGCGCCGGGATAGAGCAAAGTGGCGCAGATGCTCGAGGCCAAAGCGTCGAAGTCGGTGTTCTTGTGGGTGGTTATCACCTGCATGGGCTAGGGGTCCTAAGCACGGCGGGATTCGCTCACCTCCTCGTCGGCGTCGATGACCTCGTCATCGCCGTCCCAGGAGACCATGGGCCGGGGCTCGCCGTCTTCCGGAAAGTGCTCCAAAGCGAGCCGCTCCTTGTGTTTAAACTCCAGCTTCATCCGATACTTGTTCATTTCCATCTGGCTGTCAATGGCCTTTCGGGCCAAGAGGTACCGAAGATAGATCATCCAGATGAAAATAACCACCCCGATCACCGCGGCGGTAATAAAAACCCACTTGTACCGGCTCAATGTATCGAGCCCCACCTGGCCTAAATAGGTGACCACGTTCGGGATGATCCAGTAGGCCACCACCCCCAGGAGGATGAGAAAGCCGATGGTGAAGATGTTGAACCCCGAGACCGCCGTCACGATCCGCTCCAGGCTGGTGGAGGCCTCGGTGCCACTGCCCCCGCCGCCGCCATCCTCATCCCGGTAGGTACTCTCTCCGTAGAAGAGCGCCAGATACGCCTTGACGATAAAGGCGAACATCAAAATGATCCCCATGGGGATGCCCACGGCCGCCACGAACCAGGCCCGGAAGGGAAAGGGGACATCCCGCCGCTGGAGCCGGACCTCGTAGTTCTCGAAGGGGCCGAAGGTCTTTTCGAAGTAATACTTGTTGAAGTCGCTGAGGCTGTCGCCGTCGGTCTCGTGGACTATATTGCCCTTGTTGTCGAGGACTTGAAGCCAGGATTTCCGTCCCGATTTCATCACCGCCACGGCGAAGATCTCCAGCTCGATGAGAAAGAGGGCCACGGCGATGACGATGAAGACGGTTTTGTTCTCGCGGATGATGTCCGCGACGTTTTTCTTTGACATGTGGGCTTCCTTTTGATTACCTGTAAGCTTTTCGGTCCAAAGGGCCGCCGGCGGTGCCACGTGGTGCGTGAGCGGCCGGTGGCATCCCTCCGGTATCGGCGTAACAAGTTTTTCTAACATAGGCCGGGCCGGATGTTCAAGGCGGAAACGACAGACGTGGAAGGAAACCCCATGGATGAGATTCTTCAAACGGCCCGGGAGCGGATGAAGGGATACTGCCGGGTCTGCCCGGTCTGCGACGGCCGGGCCTGCGCCGGGGAGGTCCCCGGCATGGGCGGTATCGGCACGGGATCGGCGTTTACCGAAAACCTCCGGGCTCTATCGGCCCGGCGCCTCAAGATGCGGCTGATCCACGACGTGGCCGAACCGGAAATCTCGGTGACCCTTTTCGGCCAAAAGCTCGGAATGCCGATCCTGGCGGCGCCCATCGGCGGGGTCTCCTTTAATATGGGCGGCCGGATCAGCGAAGCCGACTACATCGGGGCGGTCCTGGCGGGGTGCAGGAGCTTGGGGACTCTGGGCGGCACCGGAGACGGCGCCCCGGACTTTATCCACGAAACCGCCTTTGCCGCCATCCGGGACCTCGACGGGGCCGGGATTCCCTTTATCAAGCCCTGGGCCGACACTGAGCTCTTCGAGAAGCTCGACGCCGCGGTTGCCACCGGCGCTCCGGCCGTGGGGATGGACGTGGACGCCGCCGGCCTGGTCACCCTCCGGCTGATGGGCCGGCCGGTCTCCCCCAAGGGGCCGGAGGCCCTCCGGAAAATCATCGAGCGGGTCCCCCGGCCGATGATCATCAAGGGGATCATGACCCCGGCGGACGCCCGGCTCGCCGCCGACGCCGGAGCCGCCGGGATCGTGGTCTCGAACCACGGCGGCCGGGTTCTGGACGGCACGCCCGGGGTGGCGGCGGTCCTCCCCGAGGTGGCCAAAGCGGTCCGGGGCCGGCTGGCCGTCCTGGCCGACGGCGGGGTCCGGTCCGGCGGCGACGTCCTCAAGATGCTCGCCCTCGGAGCCGACGCCGTTCTCATCGGCCGGCCGATCTCGGTGGCCGCGGTGGGCGGCCTGAAAGAGGGCGTGGTCCGGTATCTGGAAAAGATCCGTTCGGAGCTGATCACGGCCATGATCCTGACCGGCTCTCCGAACCTGGCCGCCATCGACGGGTCGGTCCTTCAGCGGGCCGGGGAGGCCACTCCATGAACAAGGTGATCCTGTCGGTGGTGGGCGCGGACCGGCCCGGTATCATCGCCGCGGTCTCCCGGATTCTCTTCGACCGGGGCTGCAACCTCGAAAACGTCAGCCAGACCATCATCCAGCAGCAGTTTTCCGGGATCTTCATCGCCATGGTCCCGGCGGGGCTCGACCCGGCCGACCTTCAGGCCGAGCTCCGGGACCGGGGCGTGCCCATGGGGCTCCATATCCATGTCTGGTCCCTGCCATCGGACCCGCCGGAGGATGCCTTTGCCGATGCCGAGCCGTTCATCATCACCACCAGAGGGCCCGACCGGAAGGGGCTGGTGGCCCGGATCACCGAGGTCATCGCCGGCTACGGGGTCAACGTCGCCAACCTCCAGGCGGTCTTCAAAGGCGGCGACGACCCGGACCGGAACATCATGATCTACGAGGTGGACATCCCTTCGACCACGGACCAGGCGGCTCTCCGGGCCGAGCTTCGGCGGGTGGCCGAAAAACTCGACCTCCAGATCAGCATCCAGCACCGCCGGGTCTTCGAGGCCCTCAACCGGATCTGAGGGGGCGG
>CAYNGG010000125.1:0-10318 GCA_964396575.1 uncultured Desulfobacteraceae bacterium
TCCGCGGATAAACAAAGCGCGATGGCACAAGCTTTGATCAATGCCGGGATGGACATCCCCCATCCAGCCGGTGTCACGTGTGTGTCAGGCAGAGCCCTTTAGGGAAGGGGGGGTTAGGTCAGGTTAGGGCCGATGCGTCTCGATCCACCCCATCCCCCGCCCCTTTCCCCGCCGGGCTCAACATGCCGGCTCCCGGAGTCATCCTTTGCCCGTCCCCAACACTCTACTCCTCGCCCTCCGTCTCGCCGCTCTGCCCGTAAAGCTCCTGGAATTGTGTCATCAGCTCGCTGAACTGGTCGCTCTGGCTATCCATCAGCCCCTGGAAATGGCGCATCACCTCGCCCTGGTCCATGTTCCGCTCGTTTAGGAGCATCCGGAGGTGAGCCACGGTTTCTTCGGATTCGGCGAGTTTTTCCTTCAGGGCCTCGTATTTCTTCACGATCTTCAGGTGCTCGTCTTTGGGGACCATCCCCATGGACCGGAGGTGGTCCCGGAATGCCTTTTGGAACTGTTCCGAAGCGGTTTTCCACGCTTCCGTGTAGTCCGGGGTCTTTTCGGCGGACCCGGAGAGGCCGTAGAAGCGCTTGAACATCTCGGTCATCTCCGGGACCCCGGTCATCCCTCCGCTCAT
The DNA here is from genome assembly GCA_964396575.1 of uncultured Desulfobacteraceae bacterium. Taxonomy (GTDB): domain Bacteria; phylum Desulfobacterota; class Desulfobacteria; order Desulfobacterales; family JAABSP01; genus CAYNGG01. The sequence continues at coordinate 632 of CAYNGG010000125.1, forward strand.
CCACTTGGCCATGTCATCCATCTGCTGCTGGCCCTTGGCCATGTTGATCAGAAACGTGCCCCACATTTCCAGAAAATTCTTGTCCATTCCGCCTCGCTTTTCCCGTCCCGGCGTGGGTTTCGCCGTGCCGGTCCGTTTGGTTTGCCGCTTTGACGATCTTTCCGACGGAAGCGGCGTCATTAGGGTTATGGCTCGTCAGCCGGCCCGTCCATCCAGGCTATCGGCGACTCTCGAGGTTCGGCGCGGACTACCCACCGCCGACCCCCGTTTTCGTCGGCGTCGTACATTCTCCGTTTATACCACACCCGGCAAGGAGATGAAAAGATAAGCAAAGGGCGGGCTTTTATTTTGACAACGCCCCCGCTATGGCATATTCTTCCCCTTTTTTGGCGGATACGGAGTCAAGGGTATGGATTTTTTTCTGTGCGTGCTGGGTATGGTTATGTTCATCGAGGGGCTCCCCTACGCGGCCTTCCCGGCCAAGATGAAAGATTGGATGCAGCAGATGCTGGAGATTCCGGAGGGCGCGCTCCGGCGGGTCGGCCTGATCCTGATGGGCCTGGGCCTGCTGGTGGTTTACTTCGGGAGGCGGTGATGTTCTCCCGGTCCGACTATTCTTACCCGCTGCCGGCCGACCGGATCGCTCAGGCGCCGGCCGCCGAGCGGACGGACTCGCGGCTTTTGCACCTGGACCGCCGGACCGGTGAGGTCGCCCACCGCCGGTTCGGGGCGCTCCCCGAGATTCTCGACGAGTCCGATCTCCTGGTCATCAACGACACGGCGGTGGTTCCGGCCCGGCTGATGGGGCGGAAGGAGACCGGGGGGCGGGCGGAGCTGTTGATCCTCGATTACACCCCGACGCCCCCGGGCGCCGATCCGGTTCACCGCTGCCTGATCCGGGCATCCAAGCGTCCCCGGCCGGGGAGCCGGCTCCGGTTTGACGAGGGTCTGGTCGCGGAGGTCCTCGAGGTCGATGGCGGGGCCGGCCGGGTCCGGTTTTCGGGGACGGCCGACTTCGACGCGACCCTCCACCGGATCGGCCGGGTCCCGCTGCCGCCCTACATCCGCCGGAACGGCGGGGGGGCGCCCTGTGACGACCGGACGGCTTATCAGACCGTCTATGCCGTTCGGAAAGGGGCGGTGGCCGCGCCCACCGCCGGGCTCCATTTCACCGAGGCCCTGCTTCGCCGCCTGGCCGACCGGGGGGTGGAGATCGCCCGGATTACTCTCCACGTCGGTCCGGGGACCTTTGTCCCGGTCCGGGCCGACGACATCCGGGACCACCGGATGGAGGCCGAGCGGTTCGAGGTTCCCGAGTCCAGCGCCGAGGCGGTCAACCGGGCGAGGGCCGAGGGCCGGCGGGTCGTGGCCGTGGGCACCACCTGCGTCCGGACCCTCGAGGGAACCGCCGATGACTCCGGTCGGGTCCGGGCCGGGGCCGGCACCTGTGACCTTTTTATCTATCCGGGCTACCGGTTCCGGGTCGTGGACGCGATGATCACCAACTTTCACCTGCCCGAATCGACCTTGCTGATGCTGGTCTCGGCCTTTGCGGGGCGGGAGACGATCCTCTCCGCCTACCGGACCGCCATCGAGGCCGGCTACCGGTTTTACAGCTACGGCGACGCCATGCTCATCGCCTGAGGCCGGAGACCGAAACCGAATGCTCTCTTTTTCCATCACCGCGACCGACGGCCGAACCCGGGCCGGTCGTCTGACCACCGACCGGGGACCGGTGGAAACCCCGGTTTTCATGCCGGTGGGGACCGCCGGCACGGTCAAGGCCCTCACCCCGGCGGATGTCACCGCCGTCGGCGCCCGGATCATCCTGGGCAACACCTATCATCTTTACCTTCGGCCCGGTTTGGAAGTCCTCCGGCGGTTTTCGGGCCTCCATCGGTTTATGGGATGGGACGGCCCCATTCTCACCGACAGCGGGGGGTTTCAGGTTTTTTCCCTGGCCCGCCTCTGCCGGATCACCGACGACGGGGCCCGGTTCCAGTCCCACATCGACGGATCGACCCACGACCTTTCTCCCGAGCAGTCTCAGATAATCCAGGCGACCATTGGGTCCGACATCCGGATGTGCCTTGACGAGTGCATCCCCTACCCGGCCGACCATGTTCGGGCCGAAGCCGCCGCCGACCGGACCGCCCGATGGGCCGAGCGGAGCCGCGACTTCCGGGGGGCCGCCGCCTCCGATGGCGCTTTGTTCGGGATCGTCCAGGGGGGGATGTACGCCGATCTCCGGCGGAGGTCGGCCGACCAGATCACCGGGATCGGATTTGACGGCTACGCCGTGGGCGGGCTGAGCGTCGGGGAGCCCAAGGCCCTGATGCTGGAGATGGCCGATATCACCCTGCCGTTGTTGCCGGAGACCTCCCCCCGCTACGTTATGGGGGTGGGGACTCCCGAGGATCTGGTGGAGCTGGTGGGCCTCGGGGCCGACCTCTTCGACTGCGTGATGCCCACCCGGAACGCCCGAAACGGACAGCTTTTCACCGAGGCCGGGACCATCAACATCGCCAACGCCCGGTTTCGTGAGGACACCGGGCCGGTGGACCCGGGCTGCGATTGCGAGACCTGCCGGGGATACAGCCGGGCTTATCTCCGGCATCTCTACAAGTCCAGGGAGCTGCTGGCCTACCGACTCAACACGATCCACAACCTCCGGCATTACAGCCGGCTCATGGCCCGGATGCGCGAGGCCATCCATGAGGGGCGGTTTGACGCCTTTCGGAATGCGTTTTATAGTAAGAGGCACTCGTCACTACCCGACGACAACCCGTAAACAAGGAGAACGGACATGAAAGACAAGGTTCAGCAGGTACTCGATAAGATCCGGCCGCAGCTTCAGGCCGACGGCGGTGATGTGGAGCTGGTGGAGGTGGGAGAGGACGGCGTGGTCCAGGTCCGCCTCCAGGGCGCCTGCGCCGGCTGCCCGATGTCCCAGATGACCTTGAAAAACGGCATTGAGCGGCTGTTGAAGCAGGAGATTCCGGAGGTCAAGGCCGTCGAGCAGGCTGCCTGATCCCGTGATATAAACCCCCCATTTTTTCAGGAAGGGGACAGAACCGGCATGGCCATCGCCCAGAAGATCGAAACCATGATCGAGCGGTCCTCCTGGATCCGCAAGATGTTCGAGGAAGGGGCCCGGCTGAAGGCAATCCATGGGGCCGATAAGGTCTATGACTTCAGCCTGGGCAACCCCAACATGCCCCCGCCGGACCGGTTCCATGAGGTGCTCCGGAATACGGTGGACCAATGCGGTTTGGGGGACCATTGCTACATGCCCAACACCGGCTACCCCCAGGTTTGCGGGTCCGTGGCCGAATACCTTTCCGGGGAGCAGGGCGTCGATCTCGAGCCGGCCGACGTTCTCATGACCTGCGGGGCGGCCGGGGGGCTCAACGTCATCCTGAAAACGCTCCTCGACCCCGGCGACGAGGTGATCGCCCTGGCGCCCTACTTCGTCGAGTACGGCTTCTACGCCGACAACCACGGCGGGGTCTTAAAGACGGTCCCCACCCGTGAGGATTTCACCCTCGACCTCGATGCCATTGCCGGGGCGATCTCCGAACGGACCAAGGTGGTCCTGGTCAACTCCCCCAACAACCCCACCGGCCAGGTCTATTCGGCCGAGTCGCTTTCGGCCCTCGGGGACCTCCTGCGGGACCGGAGCGCGGCGGTGGGCCATACCATTTATCTGGTCTCCGACGAGCCTTACCGGAAGATCACCTTTGACGGGGTGACCGTCCCGAGCATCTTCGCCGTCTATGAGGAGAGCCTGATCACCTCGTCGTATTCCAAGGACATCTCGATACCCGGCGAGCGGATGGGGTTTGCCGCCATCAACCCCCGGTCGGGCGACCGGCAGGCGCTCCGGAACGGCATGGCCCTGGCCAATCGGATTCTCGGCTACGTCAACGCCCCGGCCTTGATGCAGCGGGTGGTGGCTCATCTCCAGGGGATGAGCGTGGATATTTCGGCCTATCAGCGGAAGCGGGATCTCCTCTGTGATGGGCTGGCCGAGGCCGGCTACACATTTGTCCGGCCCAGGGGGGCCTTTTACCTCTTTCCGCGGACGCCCACAAAAGACGACGTGGCCTTTGTCCGGGCGCTCCAGGAGGAGCGGATTCTGGCGGTCCCGGGGAGCGGCTTTGGCGGGCCGGGCCATTTCCGGATCGCCTTTTGCGTGGCCGACGAGACCATCACCGGGGCGATGCCCGGCTTTGCCCGGGCCCTGGAGGGGTTTAAGTAGGCCGGCGGCGGAGCTTTCGGGGCTCGATTTTCCTTTGACTATCGGCCCGGCGGCGTCTATATAGGGATGGCCTTCCGGATGGGTTCGGAAAGCCATGATATCGCGGAGGGAGCGATAGCGGACGGATTATGTTTACCGGTATTATCGAGGGAATGGGCCGTGTCACCCGGATTCGGCCGGCTGGCGGCGGAGGACGGCGAATCGCGGTGGCGGCCGATTTTCCCCTGACCGGGACAGAGATCGGCGACAGCATCTCGGTGAACGGGGTCTGCCTCACGGCGGTGACCCTCGATGAGGCGAGCTTCGAGGCGGATTTGTCCCCCGAGACCCTGGCCCGATCGACTTTTGCCCGGGTTCGGGTGGGAATCCAGGTCAATCTCGAACGAGCCATGCGGCTTTCCGACCGGCTTGACGGGCATCTGGTTTCCGGCCACATCGACGGGACCGCCACCATCCGGAGCCGGGTGCCGGGGGGCAACGCCGTTGTCATCAGCTATTCCGCCCCGCCGGACCTGACCCGGTACATGATCTCCAAGGGGTCCGTGGCGGTGGACGGCATCAGCCTGACCATCAATGATTGCGGCCGGAACCACTTTTCCGTCAGCATCATCCCCCATACGGCTCACCTGACCACCGTGGGATTGAAACCGGCGGGGGACTCTGTTAACATCGAAACCGATTTGATCGGCAAGTATGTGGAACGATTTGTCAAAGGGTACCATCAACCGGATCGCGACAAGGCCTCCGGGCTCGATCTGGCGCTGCTTCAGAAAACCGGGTTTCTCTGATTCGTCCCTGATCCCTCCGCGACCGCCCCGGCTCCGGCGGGGCCGGGTCCCTGAGAAGCGTTTCACCCGAATCCCATCACTTTTTTATCCGGACAAGAGAAAGCGAAACCATGCCAGTCATCAGCATTGAACAGGCAATCGAAGATATACGGCAGGGCCGAATGGTCATCCTGGTCGATGACGAAGACCGGGAAAACGAGGGGGATTTGACCATGGCCGCGGAGTTAGTCACCCCCGAGGCGATCAACTTCATGGCCAAGTATGGGCGGGGGCTGATCTGCCTTCCCATGAGCGGGGAGATGGTGGACCAACTGGAGCTTCCGCTGATGGTCGAAAACAACACCTCCCGTTTCCACACGGGGTTTACCGTTTCCATCGAGGCCAAGCGGGGGGTAACCACCGGGATTTCCGCCGCCGACCGGGCCACGACCATCCGGACGGCGGTGGCCGATGATGTCCGGCCGGAGGACCTCGTCCGCCCCGGTCACATCTTCCCCCTGCGGGCGAAAAAGGGGGGAGTGATGGTCCGGGCCGGTCAGACCGAGGGCGGCGTGGACCTCGCCCGCCTCGCCGGCCTGAAGCCGGCCGGGGTGATCTGCGAGATCATGGACGAAGACGGGACCATGGCCCGGATGCCGACCCTCGAGACCTTCAGCGAAACCCACGGGATCGGGATTTGCACCATCGCCGACCTGATCGAATACCGGATGACCAAGGAGAGCTTCGTTCATCCGGCCGCGGAGACGATCATCCCCACCTCCATCGCCGGCGAGTTCAGGGCGGTGGTCTTTGAAAACGACATCGAGGACGTCCTCCACATCGCCCTGATCAAGGGGACCATCGACCCGGAAAAACCCATTCTGGTCCGGGTTCATTCGGAGTGCCTCACCGGCGACATCTTCGGCTCGCTCCGCTGCGACTGCGGAGACCAGCTTCGGCGGTCCATGGAGATGATGGAAGAAGAGGGGGCCGGCGTGCTCCTCTATATCCGTCAGGAGGGCCGGGGGATTGGCCTGGTCAACAAGCTCAAGGCCTACGCCCTCCAGGACGGGGGGCTTGACACCGTCGAGGCCAACGAGCAGCTCGGGTTCAAGCCGGACGTCAGAAACTACGGGATCGGCGCCCAGATCCTGGTGGCCCTCGGGGTTCGGAAAATGCGTCTGCTCACCAACAACCCCAAGAAGATGGTGGGGCTCCAGGGATATGGGCTCCAGATGGCCGAACAGGTGCCCATCCAGGTTGAGCCCAACGAGTACAACCGGTGCTATCTTGCCTGCAAGCAGCTCAAGATGGGCCATCTCCTGAACATCGACGCCAACCCCTAAACTTAAGGGAGCCAGCGGATCATGCCCAATCATATTGAAGGAACCCTCCTCGCCACCGGCAAGCGCTTTGCCCTGGTGGTGAGCCGGTTCAACGACTTCATCACCGACCGCCTGGTGGGCGGCGCTCTGGACGCGCTCACCCGGAGCGGCGCGGACCCGGCCGAAATCGACGTCGTCCGGGTTCCCGGCGCCTTCGAAGTCCCCCTGCTCGCCCGGAAAATGGCCAAGACCGGCCGGTATCATGCCGTGGTCTGCCTCGGCGCCGTAATCCGGGGATCGACCCCTCACTTCGACTATGTCTGCGCCGAAGCCGCCAAGGGGATCGCGTCGGCCGGCCTCGAAACGGATGTGCCGGTGATCTTCGGCATCCTGACCACCGACACGGTGGAGCAGGCCATCGAGCGGGCCGGGACCAAGGCCGGGAACAAGGGATGGAGCGCGGCCATGGCGGCGGTGGAGATGGCTAATCTCATGGAGGCGGTGGCAGCGGTCTGAAGGCCATGTCGGGAATGCGCACTCGGGCGCGGGAGTATGCACTCCAGGCGCTTTTTTTCATGGACATGCAAAAGCGGCTGACCTCGGACATGATCGACCGTTTCACCGAGACCTTCGAGCCCTCCGCCCGGTCCATACCCTATTTCCGGACCCTGGCCCAGGGGGTGATCGACCAGCAGTCGGTTATCGACCCCCTCATCGACCGGCATTCCAGCAACTGGCGGCTCCGCCGGATGGCCCATGTCGATCGGAATGCCCTTCGGATCGCCGTTTATGAGCTCCTGTTCCGGCCGGATGTCCCGTTCAAGGTCACCATCAACGAGGCCATCAACATGGGGAAGAAGTTCGGCACCGAGGCATCCGGGGCGTTTATCAACGGCATTCTGGACAGCATCCGGATCGCTCTGGAGGCCGGAGAGATCGAGATTCCCGCCCCGCCGGAATGAGCGTCCCCTTACCCGAACCCCTAACATGAATTTGAACAGCAAAGAAGGTGTTATGGACGTCAGGAAGATCCTATTAGACGAATCGGAGATCCCCCGCCAGTGGTACAACATTCTGGCGGACATTAAGCTCAACCCGCCCCTGGGGCCGGACGGCCAGCCCGTCAAGCCGGAAGACCTCGCCCCGGTCTTCCCCATGAACCTCATCGAGCAGGAGATGAGCGACCAGCGGTGGATCGACATCCCGGCGGAGGTCCTTCGGGTTTTGACCCTCTGGCGGCCCTCGCCCCTGGTCCGGGCCCGGTCCCTGGAGCAGGCTCTGGACACGCCGGCGCGGATCTACTTCAAAAACGAAGGGGTCAGCCCTCCGGGATCTCACAAGCCCAACACCGCCGTGCCCCAGGCCTATTACAACAAGGAATTCGGCATCAAGCGGATGACCACCGAGACCGGAGCCGGGCAGTGGGGAAGCGCCCTGTCCTTTGCCTGCCAGCAGTACGGCCTGGAATGCAAGGTTTACATGGTCCGGGTCAGCTTCGACCAGAAGCCCTACCGGAAATCGATGATGGAAGTTTGGGGCGGCCGGTGCGTGGCATCCCCGAGCAACGAGACCAAGGCCGGCCGGGACGCTCTGGCGGCCAACCCGGATACTCCGGGCAGCCTCGGAATCGCCATCAGCGAGGCCATCGAGGCGGCCGTGGCCGATTCATCCGGTGAAACCCGCTATTCTCTGGGCTCCGTCCTCAACCACGTGATGCTCCATCAGACCATCATTGGCCTCGAGGCCAAAAAGCAGCTCGAGAAGGTCGGGGAGTACCCCGACGTGGTGATCGGGTGTGCCGGCGGCGGGAGCAACTTCGCGGGAATCGCCTTTCCCTTTGTTCACGACAAGATCAACGGCCGGGAGGTGGAGATCCTGCCCGTCGAGCCGTCCGCCTGTCCCACCCTGACCCGGGCCCCCTTTGTTTACGACCACGGCGACACGGCCCGGTACACCCCCTTGCTGCCGATGCACAGCCTGGGCCACGCCTTTGTGCCGCCGCCTTTCCACGCCGGCGGGCTGCGGTATCACGGCATGGCTCCCACCGTGAGCCAGTTGGCGGCCGAAGGGCTCATCAGCCCGATATCGGTGGGCCAGATCGACGCCTACGATGCCGGGCTCCTGTTCGCTCGCACCGAGGGCCACATCCCGGCACCCGAAACCACTCACGCTCTGGCCGCCGCCATTGCCCGGGCCCGGCAGGCCAAAGAGGCGGCCGAAGAGACGGTCATTCTCCTGAGCTGGAGCGGGCATGGGCTTCTGGATTTGGGGGCCTACGAACGGTATCTGAGCCAGAAGCTCGAAGACTACGCCCTGAGCGACGAGGATCTGGCCGCTTCGGAGAAGGTCTTCGCCGACTTCCCCCGGCCCCAGGCGCTCAAGAGCACCCCCTGACGCCATGGCCCCGGATCCCGAGACCTTAGAACGCCGGTGCCCCCGGCTGGGCGGAACCGTGACGTTCACCTACTGCACGGGCTGCGGCGACGGCGACCCGCCGCTCTGCTTCAAAATTCTCGACTGCTGGTGGGAGCGTTTCGATGTGGCCGGATACTTGAAGACCCGGGTTTCCCCGGAAGCCGTGGACCGTCTGGCATCGCCGGCGGCCGCGCCCCCGGACAAGGTGACGACCATTGTCGATCTGATCCGTCAGGCCCGGGACCGGCAGGCCCGGCAAACTGAAGACTGAAACAAAGGAGGACCCGTTGATCATCAAATCCCTGGCGGTAGGCCCGATCATGGCCAACTGCTACATCCTCGGCTGTGAGACCACCCGGCAAGCGGCCGTTATCGACCCCGGCGACGAAAGCGACCGGATTCTGCTGGCCCTGGCCGATCACAAGCTCACCGTCCAATATATCATCAACACCCACGGCCATTTCGATCATGTGGGCGGCAACCGGAAGCTCAAGGATGCCACCGGCGCCCCGATCCTGATCCATGCCTCAGACGTCCCGATGCTCGATCAACTCTCGGCATCCGCCGCGTCTTTCGGGCTGTCGGCGGAAAACTCGCCGCCCCCGGACCAGACCGTGGCCGATGGCGATGTCATCACCTTCGGGGAGATCAGCCTGACCGTGATCCACACGCCGGGCCACAGCCCCGGCAGCATCTCGCTCCACACCGACAACAAGGTCTTTGTGGGGGATCTCCTCTTTGCCGGCTCCATCGGCCGCACGGACCTGCCGGGCGGAGATTTCGACACGCTGGTGACCAGCGTCCGAAAAAAGATCTTTCCCCTCGGCGACGAGGTGACCGTTTACTCGGGCCACGGCTCTGAAACCAGCATCGCTCGGGAAAAGCGGTTCAACCCCTTTGTGGGATTGCGCTGACCGCT
>CAYNGG010000126.1:0-5796 GCA_964396575.1 uncultured Desulfobacteraceae bacterium
GAGGACGCGGAATGGGATTCGGTCACGGCGTTTACCAAGAAATAGCGTCAAATGGTGTGGGTTGCCTCAATCCGAGAGGGTAAGAGCGGGCAGAGTCGGAAACGGGTGGCTGCCAGCCATGTATTTGCTCTTTCCGCGGGGTGTCTCGACGGTTAAGCCGCCCGGAATCTGAAGCCGGTTATCCCTTTCCCGCCAGACAGCCTTCCGGGCTTGGATCTCGCGGTTTTGATCATGGTCGCGGATACGCACGTGCGCCATCCAAAGCTCGCGTTTCCGGAGATTGAATTGAGCTTTTTCAGCTCTCAGCCAATATCTCAGGGCTTCCTGATGGTAAAAGCGCAATTCCAGGTCGTTGATGATGGCACGAGTAATGATACCATGTTTTCCGCCGGTTAGAGAATTCACCGAATCCACAAGGCCGGCTTCTGATGTCGGCTTTGCCCGCTTATTCGTCTCATAGCGGAAAAAATCAATCCGGACGGATTCCATGATCGCTTCGTTAAACGACCGGACACTGAAGATCATAAACCGTTTAGGCGAAATGCGGATTTTATCCGCCGCCAGTTGTATAACCCGCTTGCCGGACAGGTAACGGCTGAAGGAGAGCTTTGTGATGGTCATCAGATCGGATTGATTCCGCTGTTGCTTCGGGGAGCCATTTTTCTGATCGGCGCTTTGGTCCAAGTATGCGGAAAACACGATATACAGAAGTGCCGCGATCATGACAGCCAGAAAGGTGGTGCCATATCGTTTACGCCGCGGACGCTTTTCTGCATCTTCGGATGCCGGGCAAGCCGTTTTAGGGACGCTAACGGGTTTCTCCATTTTGGAATCGATGCTCAATGCTGTCATTGACCGTGTCCGGCGCTATAAAGTGTCCATCCGGAAGCTTGTATTATAAGTCACCTGTACCTTCCAGAACGTCGGCAATTCCATTCGGCGCATAGACATCGGGGCCAGAATCGACTTCCGTCCAATTGTCCTCATTCAGGTCGATTTCAGGCCCGATGACGCCTCCCATGCTTGCGTCCGGAAAAAAGCCGGACGGGTCGTTTCCCGAAAATGGGGGCAATAGATTGCGCAGATCTATACCGGCAAAAAATCTGCTGATGTCGATGGTGACTTCTTTCCTGTATTCAGGATCGGGGTCCCCTATAATCACAGGGCCATCAAGACTCGCCAGGTAATCGGCAATATCCTCTCGAAAGGCGTCGATTTCTTCAGGTTCATCATCAATGGTCATGATATCGTCAGACTGACTGTCCGTCTCGCCCATTACCCAAACAATCGCTTCGTCCAGATCGTTCAAGGCTCCGCGAACATAGCGTTTCGCCGCTGTTAAATGTTCTCCGGCGGAAGCTTTCAAAGTCAGCATCTCCGGATTGCCGTTCAGTCTTTCCTCGATAGTCAGCTCCAGGTTGAGGAATTCATCGATGTCCTCGTCGATCTCGTATGCCATGGTGATCTGGTGAGCTGCCAGCGCGGCTTTCAAATAAGTCTTCATTATGAGGACGTCTCCGTAATCGCCTTCGACCGTCATGTCATTGAAAGAATCCATCCAGCGGTAATTGAAGTTCTGGGATATGGTCTCGGCTTCGGCCAAAGCGGCTTCCAGATTGGGGCGGATCATCGTGTCCAAATACATTTGTAATTCTTCGCTGGTTGGCGCATCCGAAGGGAGTGTTTCCGGAAAAGATGGCTCGACACCCGTGGAAAATTCATCCTTATCCACGGGAAGCCGCCCCTCCGGACTATAGCCGAAAGCATCCAATACATCGCCTAAATCCATCAAGCCATCATCAACCCCGTCCGGCCGCTGATCGTAAAATAGACTCATGGTTCGTGCGATGATATGGAAAAACCGGGCCGCGTCGGCTTCGTTCCCGCGGTCCAGGTTCTGGCACCGGATCGTGGCGCCCTTGAAATAGATCCGGGAATTCAAGATCTCGTCGTTTGCTCCATCTTTGAGCTCCGCGAGACCATCCGCCAGGAGATCTCCGACCGGGCGGCTGATGTTGTGAGCCCGGATCAGCCCCGCATCGCTGATCTGATCCTTGCGCACCTCAATATGAAACGCCTCCCCCCAATAGACGGGATCGCCGCTGTCATTTTCAGCGATCATGAGGATCTTCAGGTTCTTTCCAACCGGAACGCCCGAAACCGTGCCAGCATGTTCCTCACAGCGCCATGGGCCTCCCATCACAAGTAGATTTTCGGATGCATCTTGGATTTCAGCCTTGATCATCGAGATTTCATCGCAGGGCGCGGATGTCCCGGTTATTCTCCGGGTCCGGGCGCCGGATTCCTCCCATTCAATGGCGAAAGCCACACTTCCGACTTCGACGTTATCTTGGGGTTGGGCGGGCGGACTATCCATATCCGCGTCAAGGACGCTCGATTCATTGCTCTCCGTGCCTCCGCCTCCGCATGAAGCGATAAAAAAGACGCCGGCCGCCAGAGCCAACAGCAGGATAGGCGGAAGGTGGGCATAGGTTTTGCCGTTTAGCTTTTGTCTCATGATGACCTCCTCGTCGTGGTCGATATAAAACAGCCCCCGCCGCCCCCCGATGCGCCATCATCATTTGAGATGTCGATGGGGGCGTTACGGAATCCCCGGATGGGCGGTGGCGGCTCGTCGCCCGCCGAGGCCGACGCCGATTTCGGGATGAGCGGAATCCACCTGAGCCACTCCATGAGCGGCTCACGGGTCGCATACGGAAAAGATTTTGGGGCGTCATGCCGGACGATGGCGCTGGAAGGAAACCGAAGGCAGATATCGGAAGCCAGTGCCCTCACCCAATACCCTTCATGGGGAAGCAGTTGTCGCGTGTCCGATGTATAAGCCTCACCATTCCACCGCCATAGGCGCTTGTCGATGTAGGGATTGGTTTCGGCCAGCGCATCGATGGCTTCCGGGCCGAAGCTGATCCGCCCCTCCGAATCATAGACCACGACGGCAATATCCCCCCAGTTGTAGGTCCGGTCGTTGGGAGGCGCGATCATGTTCCATCCATCCGCCGCGTCAGCGTTATATCGGAGCGGCACCTCGATGTCGTGGACGGTGCTCACCGGCACTCCGTCAACCGTCACCGTCAGGCTGTTTCGGGCAAAAATCCAGTAAGCCCGCCCCGGCTCGATCGTCAGCCCGTCACCGTATTCCCGATAAGCGCCGCTTCCTTTGCCAGGGTCCCAGGCGCCGATCCGAAAACGAGTCGTGTCGTAGCCTCCGATCTCCGTTCCCATAACGGCATCGGCAGCCGGATTGTCGGGCCATTGGGTAAAGGAGACCATCTGGAAATCGGCCGCCGTGTCGCCAGCCCGGATCTGAACGCGGCTGTCGCTTACGGATCGGCCCACTTTGAAGGTGGACTCCGCTGACCAGGCGGTCTCCTGGCTGATGTCATCCGCGTATCCCGCTTTCCAGGCGTATTTCAGGCCGGGGTCCAGGCCGGTGGCGGAATATTGAGTCAACTCGTCCCCGCTGGTCACCGCGTCGATGGATAGGGCATCGTCCGTTGCGCCAGAAGGCCGGTCCGTGCGCCGGAGCAGCCAGTGCGTGAAGGCGTGACGGTCTCCCTCGGGGTCGTGAAATGGACCCGCCTGAAGCAAGACCGTCCCCTCGGCATGGACGGATGCCTCGGCTGGGCGATTCAGCACCGGGGGCGAAGGCGGTCCGTTGGGGCCGGATGATTCGACTACCGTGAAATGGTTTCGCGTGAAAGAAAAGTACGGGGCTTTTGAAAAGTTGTCGATATCCGCCTCCGGTGGATGCTCTCGATAGGCTTCAACCCGGTAGCTGTAGGTCGTGCCGACCTCCAGCAGGCCGTCCGGCACGATAAACAATGTATCCGTCAGGAAATCGGATTTATAGAGCTCGCCGCCCAATGCGGTATAAACGCGCACCCGGTATCTCCGGGCATCGGGCACCTGGCGCCAGGAGATAATGGGAGTCCGGGTTTTGACGGTTGAATCTTGAGGCGGGACCTGTTGAGTGGCCTCTCCGATTGGGTTGGGGATCAGCTCGTCGGTCACCTGGGCGGTGTTGCCGTCGAAATCGGTGGCGGTGAAGGTGTAAGCCCCCACCTGGATTTCATCCAGGCTGGAGTAAAATTCCTGCCGCCAGTAGATGGCGCCGTCTGGCCCGTCGCTTTCAAAAAATGCCAGATTACGGGTCGTCCGACCATCCGGGAAGGCGACCACGACGGATTGGATGCTGATCGGAGCGCCGTCGGCATCGGTCACTTTCACGGCAAAATCCAGTCCGTAAGCAATGCCTGCATCCGTGGGATGGTCGATGGGCCAGAGGGCGGCGCCGTAGTCGCTCAGATCGATTTCCGGCGGACTCGTGCCCAGGGTAACCGGCGGGGTAAAGATGCTGATCATCAGAGATTGATCGGGGATGTTCGAGGCGTTGTCATTGTTCTGGTACCAATGCTCCCGGTAGGTCTTGACCCGATAGAGATACAGGGCCCCATGTTGGAGGAATCCCGGAGGCAGATCGTATCGGCTTTCCGCCGTGCGCAATCGATGGATGCGGTTTCGGTTCTGATCGTAGATTTCCACTTCGTAAAAGGCCGCTCCGGATACATCATCCCAGTCGAAAGTTGCCGAGGTGTCGTCTAAACGGGTGCCGGGAAGAGGACTCAAGGCGGTTTCGGCCGGATATCCGATGGGGTCGGGCGTGAGCTCCTCGGTCACCGAATACCGGTTCCCATCCTGATCGACGGCGGTGATGGTGTATGTCCCGGCCGTGGCGGAGGCTAAGGTGGAATTCCAGTAAATTCCGGAAACAGAGGAATTGTACGATTCGCTGGGGTCGTAATAGAGCGGTTGTTCGGCTCCGTCCGGATGCGTCACGGTCACTGACGCGATGTCACCCGGGACGCCCTGGGCGTCATAAACATGGACCCAGAAATGGAGATGCGGCCCCACGCCCGGGCTGTTCCACGTAAGCGCCCCTGAATTTCGGAGCAGAATCAATGGCGCCGACGATTCTTCGCCGGTAAAAAACGGGATGTATTGTGAGGCGCTTGCCGGTGATCGCGATGCGTTATCAATATCAAGAACGCCGGCGTTGTCCCAGGCGTCGATTTTATACCGGTAGTTGGTTTCCGCCGATAGCACCCCCGGTGGAACCGTAAAGGTGGTCTCGCCGCCCGGATACCCGGAAAAGACGGCATTGCCCTGGATATCATAAATCCTGACGCGGTATTCGCGAGCGCCGGGAACCGGTGCCCAATCGATCCTGACCGTGGTGCCGGTCACCTCAAAGTAAAAATCCCCGATATCCGGCGGGGACAAAGGGGCAACGCTCACGGTATCAACGGCCGTCGCGACATTTCCCTCGGGGTCCGTCACCCGGATCACGTAATCTCCCGACGGGGGCGCTTCATCCATGGACCGCCAGAGCTCGTAAGACCCCGAAACGTCATCAATTTGGCTATAAAAGGGGATATCCGCCTCGTGGCCATCCGGAAATGTAACGGTGACCCGATGGGATGAGCCGTCAGGGGCAACGCCGTCATGGTCGATTACGTTCAGCCAGATTTCGAGATGAATGCCATCCCCGGTATTGTAGGACATAGCTCCCCAGCCGTCGAAGTCGATGGCGGGCACATACTCCGCATGGGCGACGCGGACCATGGGGAGGGCAATCGCTAAAAAGGCGCCTAAACAAAGGATGAAGAGTTTGTATCGATTCATGTGGGGCTCCTTAAAACGGGGTTACCAGCTTATCCGAACGCTGCCGGTATCACGATCCACCGTTGGCTTTTCCGGAAAAGGGGGCGCCTCGGG
>CAYNGG010000126.1:5896-10213 GCA_964396575.1 uncultured Desulfobacteraceae bacterium
GTTTCGGGTGTGTCGATCGGCGTGTGGATCGCTATCCGACTGTCCAGGTCGGCTTGAGCCACATCCACCACATCCAGACCGCCGAGTCGAATGCGGGCTTCGTCGTCCGCCGAGGCGGCTGTTGACCCGCCAGCGCCATCGGCGGTTTCGATATCCGATAATCCGATCAGATCGATCCCCTCATTGATGTCGGGGGTCTCCGGGGTGGAAATAAAGGCTTCCCGGGCCAGATCAAACTCCGGATCGATTTGGGTGGCGGCCCGGAAAGCTTCCCTCGCCTGGAAGACCTGCCGCTGGTCCAGCAGATGAAGCCCTTCTCCATAATGGATCAGCGCCTCGAAATTGTCGGTGTGAACGGCCGCCACCGCTTCCCGGACCGGATCGGACAAGTCCTGCTCTCTGAGCCCCAGTGACGCCAGAATCCGGAACACGATCTCCTTTTCCATCTGAAAGAGATCGTTGACCGATCCTTCCGTTTCCGTGGCTCCGAGCTCGGTGGCGTTTAAGGTTTCCATAATAGCGGACGAAATTCGCAGGCGGGTTTCCGAGGGTCTGACGAGATCCCCGTGGACAATGCTCCGGGCCAGCAGCAGCCTTCCCATTTTCATGGCCGTTGCCGCCGACACCACCCCGGTCCGGCCGAGCCGGATTTCCTGAAGCAGGGCCTGCATCCGGTCCCGTTCCACCACCGTCAGCACGGGAACCTTGGACAGGTCGGTAATCATCATGGCGGTGAGGCCCTTGGACAGCATGGCGTCCTTCGGGTCATCGCCGATGCTGAAGTTGAGGACCGCCACGGTGTTTTCATTGGTCTCCCCGGCCGGCGCCCCGTCCTCCCCAACGGCCTCTCGGGCATTGATTTCGGCCCGTTGGAGCTTTAAAAGCGTCATCCGTTCCCGCACGGCCTTAACCTTGGAGTCATCCGGCGCCCCGGCGATATATTGTTCCCAGGCCCCGATGGCCGCCTCGTCGTTTCCCTCGGCCCGATAGATATTGCCCAGGTAATAATGGACCGCATAGGCCTCCGGCCCCAGTGATTCGGCCTGCTCGAGCAGTGACTTGGATTCCCGGCCGATGACATACGGCTCGCTGAAGGCCGGGCGGGCCGCCAGGATGAACAGGCCCCAACAGATAGCCGTCAAGCAGACCTTTAGATACGGGCGCGGTTCCATGTCGATCCCCCCTTTCCTTTAGAACCGCATCCCCACTTTGATCGTGGAGGCGGTCTTGTCGAAGTCGTAAAGCTCCAGATTGGAGTCGTTGATGATGTGGGAAATTTCGGCGGAGACGAAATAATGGCGTAGAAAGGTCTGGGTGAGGATCCACAGCAAGGTGTGCCGACGGTCCTCCCGCGGACGCGGATACAGGCCGCCGGCCGCCTCGTAGGTCCGTTCGGACCAGCGATAGAACAGGGACAGGTCCGTATGGGTGGGAAACCGGGCAAAAAGGGCGGCGGACAGATGCCGGGCGTCATAAGACTGAGCGTCGGTGTCCGCATCGTGCATCTCGTGAGCCGCCCGGGCCGAAAGGATGATCCGATTGTTCCAGAGAAACAGGTTGGGGCCGAAAGTGAGTGCATATTGCTCGTTGTCGTATCCGCCCTGCTCATATCTCTCGTCATCATAGCGCTCCACCGTCAGGCCGTAACCCCCGGTCACGCTGATGGTCGAGTTGAAAAAATGCTCCCAGGTGGGGCTGAACAGAAACGAGTTGGATAGAGGAGATTGGCCGTATCCCTGGTGACGGTAGGCCATTGGGATTCTGAAAACGTCGTTTTCTCCCTGATAGACGAGCCCGGCGGTGACCTTTCCGTCGAGATAGTCGTATTGATCGGCTTCGAGACTTCGGCTGTAATAAAGATCGACGCCGGCATTCCCCATAACCCCGCCCTGGCTTCCGGGATCATAGCTCCCCACTATCCGGAGCTCCGACAGCCAGGCGCCGCCGCTATGCTTTTTGACATCGTCCGCCAATCGTACCGGGATTCTGCCGTCGTCGATCAGGGTTTTGTCCGGGCCGCTGGTCACGTTGTCATCATGCTGATACCCTTGCGCAATCACCATGCGCCAGCTCGATTTCCGGTCGTCGCCATCCATCCGGGCCAGGACGCTCCGGGCGACGTTTCCGATCTCGGGGGGCGGGTTGTCTTCGAGCAGCTCGGTCAGCCCGGCCTTTGCCTCCTCGCTCCGGCCACAGGTAAACCGGGCCATGGCCAGCTCCAGCCGACCTCTCTGGTGTCCGGGGTGACGTTCCAGAAAACCGCTGATCATCTCCTCGGCCAGGCTGCATTGGCCTGCCCGGGTGGCGCTGGTCCCGATCCAGAACATCAGATCGGATGTCATCACCCGGTCGGACAGCCCCTGAAAGGCGGACAGAGCCCGCTCATAATTCCCGCTATAGTACCACTCCAGCGCCCGGGCCAGGTCAAGCCCCATCTCGTACTGTTCCGATACGGACATCCGGGACAATTCGGTCCGGCCATTGCTCTCGCCGGACAGGACTATGAGCAGAGCGATAAATGATCCCAGGATGATCGGAATACGGGCCGATTTCATTTCTCGATTCCTTTCATGGCGCCGGATTGTTGGGGATCACACGCGATGGGCTCGATTTCCACCCGCCGGTCCAGGGCATCCCGCTCATCATCAGTTCCGGTGCCCACAATGTTTTCGGAAAAACCCCTCCCGACCGCGCGGGACCGGTGGTCCGCGGCCGGAAATGTTGTTTTAAGCATTGCCTGAATGTTTTTGGCCCGGTTCAAGGACAGCTCCCGATTCCAGGCTTCCGCCCCCGTTCGGCTGCTGTGGCCGACGATCTGAATACAATAATCCGACTCCTGGAAATAGGCCCCGATCTCTCGAATCCAGAGGTCATATTCTCCTTTTCGGCCGTCCCCCGGCTTGAATTCGGCCGAATTCACGTCAAACAGGAATTTGACCATCAGCATCTCATAGGTCTCGATGCTGAAAGCCACCAGTTGCCGGAAGGCGGAAGCGCTTCCGGCCCGGCGTTCCAGCTTTCGATTGCACATGTAGAGGCCGGCATAAGCCCGCGGAGTCCGACCACCGTCGGCTTGAAGCGCCGTTTCAAACCGGCTCAACGCTTGTTCATACGAGCCCTGGTCGTAGAGGGATTCGGCTTCCGTCAACAACGCCCGGAGCCGTAACGCATCAGCATCGCCGACGCCGGGACGGACAACCTTATCTGCTGGAGACGATGACCTCCGGGAAGCGATCACCCCCCGGCCCATATACAGCGGATTGTCCCGATAGGCGGGCGTGGGAGCGTAATCGAGGTCCGGAGCCACCATCCACACCACTGATGTGCCGATATCCCGAACTTTCCGGAGGCTTCGGACGGTAGCCCGCAGCCGGTAGCGGTTCGGGTCCGCTTTTCCCGGTTTTTGGGATGGCTCCGGATAAATGGTCCCCCGAATAAGGTAATCGGCTGAATTCAAACTTGCCGGTGACAGTCGATCCAGCTTGAAGCCGGGATGATGCCGCTTGCCGGACTGGATCATGATCTTCTCGATATCCCGGCTCGCCCGAGGCACCTCGCCGCTGTTCCGATCCACAAAGGGGTCGATCACGACATTGGCGGACCTCTGGCCGAAAAGGCCCTCGCTATCGGTCGCCACCGCGTGAAGAAGCTCCCGGGTCATCTGGTCAACGGCGGCGTCGAATGGCAATTCCGTTGCCCCGGGTTTGGACGGAGCGGGTGGGACGGTCGTCGCGCAAGCGGCCACAACCATCATGGCGATGGCGACGGCCGCCGACTTCATCCACATTGATATTGAATTTCTCATCTGATTCCCCCTGAGCTGAGGTTTCCCCGGTGAATCCGCTTATCGGAGCGTACTCTCGAGCCGGTCCGGCTCCACGTCCACCACTTCCATCCGTCGCCCGGCGGCGGACTTGCCGTCGATAATCCGGGCTAGGGACTCACTGGTCCCCTTGAAAAGGATTCTGAGGACCAAGAGACCGCCGGCTCGGCTCCAGGCCTCCCGTTTGACGTCGGCGGATCGGTCCAATTCAGCGAACAGGTCGGTCACGGCCGTGCTCTCCTGGAATGTCGTCACGCCGTTGACGTAAACCTGAACCGGCAGGCCGTTATTGAGAAAATCTTGAAATGATTCCGTGACGGCATCGACAAGGTAGTCTTCGCACGCCCTTCGGACCACCTTCGAGACCGCCATGGATGCCCCGGTGAGAGGGCTGGCATGGGCGGCAGCGGCGCTCTTGACGGTGGAGCCCAGAATGCCTCCCGATCGGGTCTGGATGATTCGGGCTTGAAGAGTCGCCTGAAGCGACCGGATTC
>CAYNGG010000127.1:0-10177 GCA_964396575.1 uncultured Desulfobacteraceae bacterium
CCGGTTCCGTCGGATATGCGCCTCGTATCGCCGCAGGAGCGCCGCCGGGTTCAGGGATGTCTCGGTGACGATGTGCCCGACATCCTCGAAGGGCGAATAAACGGCGCCCACATGGGGAAAGAGATCATGGGAGAAGGCCCCGAACAGGCGCCGTTGGATAAAGGGGCAAGAAAACCGGATCAGGTTTCGCCGGCCCTCCCGCTCCCGGTCCACCACGCCGTTGGTGTACAAAAACCCTGTCACGGGGTCGTCGAAACGGAAGGGAACCTTTTCGGATGTCTTGAAGAGCTCCAGAACCCGGCCTCGGTAGGGCTCCTTCCGTGCCTTGCTGATGATGTTCATCACGTTGTTGTTGGGCAGGACTTCAACGGCGTCGGCATAGACCGACTCGAAGTCCGCGGGCGAGAGCGGGCGGCTTCGGTCGGGCCGGTGGTCCTCGTAGCCCTCGGTGAGTAGCTCCCCGAGCCAGGAGACCAGGCCCGGCTGTCCGAGGGTTTCCCGGTAGATCCGCTCGACCACCGCCGACGCGACCGGATGGCCGGTCTCCTCCGTGTAGGCCGCGAACAGGGCCGCTACCTCCGCCGCATTCAGGTTGGGGATGTGGAGACTCCGCTGGATGTTAAACGGCGACCCGGTGAGATTTTCAATCCCGAGAACGCTTCGGACGCCGACCAGGGCCAAGCCGTGAAGGAGATACTCTTTTTCGCCTGAGGGGCGGTTCTCCTCCAGGCGCCGGATGTAGATGTGGCGGAAAACGGCCGACAAGCCGGCGATGGCTGATTCAGACAGGGCATCGACCTCATCCAAAACCAGGATCAGGGGGCGTTTCAGGCAAGACCGGACAAAAATCCGATCCAGCTCATCCAGGGAGCGGATCGTCGGACCGCTTACTCCCAGTCGCTCGGTGATCGACCGGGCCAGCCGGGAGGCGATCCGATCGGTATCGTCCGTCAGTTGAAAGGGCTCCAGATTGAGCTTGAGGACCCGGCACCGCCCGTCGGACCGGATCTCGGAAAGGACCTCGTTCATGACCCAGGTCTTGCCGGTCTGGCGGGGCGCCCAGGCGGTGATATAGTGGCCGCCCTTGTCGAACACCGTTCCCATGAGCAGATGCCGGGCCTTCCGGACCAGCTCGTTCCGAGCGACGTAATAGTGGAGGTCCTTGTCCGGCGGACCGTATGAGGAAAACCTGCGCATACCTGAGTCTCCGTGTCGGGGGGCCATCTCGCCGACCATTGCGCTTATCATACCACGATCGAACCTCCCACCATACCCTTTTTGCCCAAATCCGAAAAGTGTGGTATGATCCGAATTTCGTGATGACGCTCCCATCCCAATCCATAATATTCCAAAAGACATTGAATTAGAAAGGCGCAATACATGGAGACCACTGACACGGGAACGAGCCACAAGCTCAAGCTGCGAAACATCGAGCTGTCCGATTACGATGACATAGAGGAGATCATGGACCGGGTTTACGCCGGGATGGGGGGGGCCTGGACCTACAACCAGCTCTCCTCCATCATCTCCCGGTTCCAGCAGGGACAGATCTGCATCGAGGACAAGGGCCGGGTGGTGGGAGCGGCCCTGGCCCTGATCATCGATTTTTCCAAGTACGGCGACCAGCACACCTACGAGGACATCGTGGGCGACGGCCACCTCAAGAACCATGAGCCGGACGGCGATTACCTTTACGGGATCGACATCTTTGTCCATCCCGACTACCGGGGGATGCGGCTGGGCCGGCGGCTTTACGACGCTCGAAAGGAGCTCTGCGAGCAGCTCAACCTCAAGGGGATTCTCCTGGGCGGGCGGATTCCGGCCTACCGGAAGCACTGCGACGAGATGACCCCTCACCAATACTGCACCATGGTCAAGAACAAGGAGGTCTTCGACCCGGTCCTCACCTTCCAGTTGGCCAATGACTTCCACATCAAAAAGGTGATGCCGGGCTACATCCCCGAGGACCGTCACAGCCGTTCCTACGGGGTCCTTTTGGAATGGAACAACATCTACTACGAGGCCCGGCGGCCGCCCCTGTTCGGGGGAAAGAAATCCTTTGTCCGGCTGGCGGCGGTCCAGTGGCAGATGCGGCTCTTCACATCGGTGGAGGAGTTCTTGCAGCAGGTGGAGTTCTTCGTGGATACGGTGGCCGGCTACAACTCGGACATCCTCCTCTTCCCCGAAATGATCAACGCTCCGCTCATGTCCGAGCTCAACCAGGAGGACCCGGCCGAGGCCATGCGGTCCTTGGCCGGCTACACCGAGGAGCTCCGCCAGGCATTTCTCGACATGGCCCTGACCTACAATATCAACATCGTGGCCGGCAGCATGCCCGAATACTGGGACCAGAAGCTCTACAACGTCTCCTTTCTCCTCCGGCGGGACGGCACCTGGGATTGCCAGTACAAGCTCCACATCACTCCCGACGAGCTTCAGTATTGGGGACTCCAGGGCGGCGAATCCCTCAAGGTCTTCGACACCGACATCGGCAAGATCGGGATTCTCATCTGTTACGACGTGGAGTTCCCCGAGCTGTCCCGGTACCTGGTGGATCAGGGGATGACCCTTCTGCTGGTCCCCTTTTGGACCGACACCAAAAACGGGTATCTCCGGGTCCGGCGCTGCGCTCAGGCCCGGGCCATTGAAAACGAGTGCTACGTGGCCATCTCCGGCAGCGTGGGCAACCTTCCTCGGGTCGAAAACATGGACATCCAATACGCCCAGTCGGCCGTCTTCACCCCCTCCGACTTCGCCTTTCCCCACGACGCGGTGGCGGCCGAGGCCACGCCCAACACCGAGATGACCCTGATGGTCGATCTCGATCTAGACCTGCTCAAGGAGCTCCGGAAGCAGGGCAGCGTCCGGAATCTCCAGAGCCGCCGGCTCGACCTCTACCAGGTCCAGTGGCTCAAGCGGCACAAAACGGTCCGGTATATCCCCGGACGGGATCGCTCGAATTGATCCGGCTGGTGGCCCTGGCGAGCCGGGGGACGGGATATCTGGGGATCGTCGAAACGGATGCCGGCTACGAATGCTTCATCCGGTCCCGGCGGCGCGGCTACCGGGCGGTGATCCAGCTCGCCCGGACCGATTATCCCGACCCGGTCCGGCTGGCGGTGGTCCTGGGACGGTTCCTGCCGGCGGACGCTTTTTTCCGCCCGGCGCTCCCCGTCGAAGGGACAACTCCGGCCGTCCTGGCGCGGGTCCTGGCTCGGCGGCGCGGCACTTAAGGATTGACTTTTTCGGGCCGATTCCATAAAATTCTTTTTTCTTGAGCGAATGATCCCGTTGGTGGATCCACTGTTAGCCCATTGCACAATTCATCATAAGCCATCGCATCCGCGCGCGGCATCCGGCGCTGGTGGCGAATTCAGGTGAAGTCGATTTATGGGTCAGCGATCATGGCCCCGGAAGGGGAACGGAACGGAAACGATCAGCGCCGAGCCGGGGGATCGGTCGGCGGACGGCGTCTTCAGGCGCCTTAACGCCCTCACGCGGGCCAACCGGGTGCTCCGGAACAAGGTCCGGGAGCTCCGGGAAGCGGTGCTCCGGCTTCGGCGGGGCGAGCATCGCTTCCGACAGATCTTCGATGCCAGCCCGGCCGTCAAGCTCTTGATCGACCCGGAGACGGAGGCCATTGTCGATGCCAACCCGGCGGCGGTCCGGTTCTACGGATACTCCCGGCAACAGCTCACCGCCATGCGGATCAGAGATATCAACCAGCTCTCGACATCCGAGGTTCAAACGGCCATGGCGGCCACCCGGAAGGGGGATCGGCACTTCCACGAATTCCGCCATTGCCTGGCATCGGGAGAAATCCGGGACGTGGAAGTCTTCAGCGGCCCGGTGGAGATGGACGGCAAGGTCTTCCTCCACTCCATTGTCATCGATGTCACCGATCGCAAGCGGACGGAGCGCCAGCTCGGGTTGATGGCCGCCGCCGTGGAGAACACCCACGAGGGGATTGTTGTCACCGACGCCGACGGGATCATCTTGCAGGTCAACCCGGCCTTTGAGCGGATCACCGGGTACCCCGCGGCCGAGGTGGTCGGCCGGACCCCGGCTCTCCTCAAATCGGGCCGTCATTCAGGCGAGTTCTACCGGGAATTGTGGAAAACCCTCCGGGCTACCGGCCAGTGGACGGGGGAGATCTGGAACCGCAAAAAGTCCGGCGATGCCTATCCGGAGCGGATCACCATCAGCGCCATCCGCGACCGGGCGGGGGCCATCACCCACTTCGTAGGCGTCTTTCAGGACATCACCGAAGTCAAGCGCAGCGAGGATGCGCTCCGGAGCCGGGCCTACCACGACCCGCTCACCGGCCTGCCCAACCGGTCGCTCCTTTACGACCGCCTGAGCAAAGCCATCGCTCACGCCCGCCGGAACGAAGCGAAAATCGCGGTCCTCTTTCTCGATCTGGACCGATTCAAAAACGTCAACGACTGTCTGGGCCATCACGTCGGCGACGACTTGCTCCAGGAGGTGGCCGAGCGGATCAAAACCTGCTGCCGGGAGGAGGACACCGTGGCCCGACTGGGAGGCGACGAGTTCACCGTGATCCTCGAGAATGTTGACGAAAACGGGGAGACCGCCGTGGAAGTGGCCACCCGGATTATCAGTGCTCTGTCCACACCTTTTCGATTGCTGAGCTACGATGTGACGACGAGCACATCGATCGGGATCGCTATCTACCCGTCGGACGGCCGGGACGAGGGCACCCTGATGAAAAATGCCGACATGGCCATGTACGGAGCCAAAGAAGCGGGTCGGGGTCGGTACCGGCTCTTCACCCCGGAGATGAACGAGAAGGCCATGCGCCGGATCTATCTCGAAAACCAGCTCCGGAAGGCCATCGACCGGAATGAGCTCCGGCTCCTTTACCAGCCGAAAATCGATGTCAAGACCGGCCGGATCACCGGCACCGAAGCCCTGGTCCGGTGGCAGCGGGATCATGATACCCTCTTGACCCCGGACGCCTTCATCCCGCTGGCCGAGGAGTCCGGAATCATCCACCAGCTCGGGGAATGGATTCTCTTGACCGCCTGCCGGCAAACCCAGATGTGGCAGCGCGATGGCTACCCCGATCTCACGGTGGCGGTCAACATCTCCGGCCGGCAGTTCTGGAACGACACCCTCGCCGACGTGGTCCGGGCGGTCCTCACCGACACCGGCCTCCCCGCCGGCAGCCTCATCCTCGAGGTCACCGAGAACGTGGTGGCTCAGGACGTGGACGCCGCCATCGAGATCATGGGGATCCTCAATGCCATCGGGGTCCGGCTCCACATCGACGACTTCGGGACCGGCTATTCATCCTTAAGCTACCTCAAGCGGTTCCCGCTGAACGTCCTCAAGATCGACAAGTCCTTTGTCCAGTTCATCCCCGACCAACCCGACGACGTCTGCGTGGCCCGGGCCATCCTCTCGCTGGCCAAGCACATGATCCTCAAGGTGGTGGCCGAAGGGGTGGAGACGCCCGAGCAGATGGAGTTCATGCGTTCCCATGACTGTGAGGAGGTCCAGGGGTATCTGTTCAGCCATCCGCTGGAGCCGTCGGAGATGACGACTCTGCTCCGGGAATCGACCCCGGTTTGCCCCACGGCCTCCGACCGGTCGGCCGGGGATGAGGCTTCGCCCTAGCTCGTGCAACCGGGGCGCAGGTCGGGACGTACTGCTCCCCGACCTCCTCAAAGCTCCAGCCGCGTTCCCGCATGGCGTCCATGGCGCTGATCGGCGCATCGCCTTCGGCGCTCCCGACCGCCCCGCACCGGGCACGGGCGAAATCGAAGCCCCAGATCCCCGGATGAAACGATATCCCCTGATTTTCGATCAGCAGACGGAAGAGATTTCCGGGGTGGCGCCATCAGCTCACCTCGCTCACAAGGTGTTCTTTTGAAAAAAACAACTCTTTTTCCATGGCGATGATCACGGCCGCCGCCAACAGAAGAACGACGGTTTGGATGCACTTGGTCAGCGGCGATATCTCCAACATTTCCTGGGACATATTGATGATAAAGTGAAATACAATGGCCGCCATCACGCTTTTTCTGTTTTTAATGCAGATCCAACTGATGATGATGCCCATGGGAATGATGCTGACAAAAAAGTTGAGGCCGAACCAAAAGTTTTCGTTAAATATTTCATACTGATAGGAATCCTTCACAAATATCAACGGAAAATGCCAGAATGACCAGAGCAAGCTGAAAATCAGCGAGGCCGTGAAAAAGGTGTGCCGGCTCTGCAAACTGTCAAAGGCATACCCCCGCCATCCCAGCTCTTCAAATGTCGCGGCCATCACCAGGAGCAACAGAACGGGGACGAACCCGGACGAAAAGGAAAAGCCCTCGGCGAATTGGAATTGAGAAACCGACCCCCCGAATTGAAGCGAAATGAGGATTGAAAAAAGCACCGACAACGGCATGATGAAAATGAATGCCGGAAGCGTTTTCAGACGAAACCGTCTGGGGTTGATCAGTCGATCAATAAAATCCGCTTTCAAATCCGAACGGTTGGACCCGAAAATCATGACAAGTGAGATGAGAAACGGAGCCACCAGCCCCGCCAGCAGAAACACCATGTGCAATCCGTTTTGATCCTCATGGAAACTGAGGCGCGCTCCGATAAACCACAGAATGAAGGTCGCGAAAAAGGTAACAAAAAAATACTGAAGCGGTTGGTATTTGTAGTGGGAAATCATTTTTTTCTGCCTCCAATTTTGTATAATCGTGAAATGGTGAATGGTTTCAACTCGCCGTCTCCGCCGGGCGAGCTTCGCCCGGCGGGGACGGCTTGAACGACCGTTGGGCCGGATTCGCCTTCGGGCTAAAACCGGTAGCCGATGCCGGTCCCGACGATGAAGGTTTCGCTTTCGAAGAAGGTGATGTCGGCCGCGGTCTCCGAGTATCCCGCGATGCCGAACAAGTAGGAGTTGTTAAATCCGAACGGTTCGGCAAAAGATACCGTCTCGGATACAGTGAACATGGCTTCTTCTCTCTTTTCATTGAACACCGGGTGGGTTTCGTCAAACTCCGTTGCGACCAGTTCAAGGGCGGTGGCAAACGAAACCCTTCCCCATTCCAGATTGTGGTTCAGTTCCGCGGCATAACCATGGCCTGAATTGGCGCCCCCGTCCCGATCGATCAGAATATATTGGATGCCGCCGATCAGTACGCCGCCGGCCCCCAGATTCCATGGGTAGCGGATACCCAGGGTGGTGTCGGCGCCATCCCGCCGCAGGTCCGGCTCAATTTCTCCGATCAGATCCTGATCGACGTCAATCTCCATCCGTTTGAAAAATATGCTGATGCCGGTGTTCAGGACATTGTCCCAATCCAACCCGCAACCGAAGGATTCGGCGTCGGTTTCATCGCGGTCCACACCGATCAGGTACGGATTTTTCCACACCTCTTGTTCTTCATAAAACGCGCTGAGAGTTATCAGGCCCCAGTCCCCCATTCTCTGACCAAGGGAAACCCGCCAGGGGTCTTCCATCCCGCCACCGGCCGACACCATCGTCCCGGTGCTTTGGAAGCCGTAACCAATTTCGCCCCCAATCAGGAAGAAGCCTTCGGATAGATCGGTCTCTTCATCGAGGCGGTCGCGCTTTTCATTGTCGTCAAAAACATCCAACCCGGAAGGTTGAGAATCGACCACCCCGCCGCCGACCTGGATATCCCCAAACCAGCCGCTTCTCCAGGCCCCCCCTGCTTGCGCCGTCAGAGGGGAGCATAAGGCGATAAACAACACGCAAATCCCCAGCAGCGCCGGACCCCTTGAAAGCGACGCGCCCCGCCCCGCAAACCGCGGGGAGGCGTTGACAATGAACGATGTGGAAACGGAATCGGACGGTTTGGACTTGTGGTATGAATTCATTTGATGTCTCCCATTTTTTTGTGGGCCGCGGCCCGGTTTGTTTGTTCTACTCAAGCAGAAAGTCGAACGACCCTTCGGGCGCGCTCAACAGGTCTTCCAACAAGGATGGAAATGCCGTCATGCGACGGGCGATCTCTTCATTGCTCCAGGGATAGAATCCCACATCCGTGAGAAACTGAATGCCCGCCAGCAGAAATTCCGCGCATTCCAGCGGATGATCGGTCTTGAAAATTCCCTGATCGCGCCCATCTTCGATAACCGCCGCGTAAATAGGCGCAAGCTGTATCAGATAGCGGCCCAGTTGCCGTGTGTGCATGATGATGTTCCCCGGCTGATGGAGCATATCGAGGATCTGCTCGTTTTCTTCCGCCATCCGATCCGCTGTCGCCAGCATCCGGATGCTTTCCACGGCGTCGAGATTCCGCCGCCGGCAGTCTTCTATCAATGCCTCCTTTTTTCTGAGCTCCTCATCGATCAGATCTTCAACTACCGCTTCGAGCAAATCCTCTTTGGAGGAGAAGTAGTGATAAATCGTCCCCTTTGCGATATTGAGCGTCTTCATCAAATCCTGCATGGTCGCCTTATCGTACTCTTTTGAATGAAAGAGCTCCCGTGCCGCTTTGATAATCTCTTCTCGTCGCTCATCCGCTTTTTTAACCGTTCTTGCCATCTTTTTGCGATCTCCCTTTTAAGGTTGCCATCAGCTCTTTGTTTCAACTGGCGGCAATATACTCACTGACCGACCGTCGGTCAATAGAATCCTTTCGATTTTTTTTGCGGTCTTTCAACAAACTGATTTTTCAAATGGATAGCGCCGGGTTTGATTGAAAGGCCCGATGATCCGAGGGCTGCGCCTTAAACCGCTTGACTTGTCAACCGAATTTCAATAAAAGATCTGGTCAATTGCAGTGGCGGAAGCCCCTGCGCATTGGGAGGTTAAAAGCGTAAGGCGAATTCCCGGATCGGGAACCGAAAATTCAACGTAACAGAGCCACGAAGGCGGTCATCACCGAAAGGTAGGGCATCTTCGTGGCTTTTTTTATGGATACGGTCCCTAACATTATGAGGTAAGCTTGATCAAACGAATCTGCGTGATCGACGGGCAGGGCGGCGGGATCGGCGCGACCCTGATCAAATATCTGAAAGGGGAATACGGAGAGTCCATCGACGTCGTCGCTTTGGGCACCAACGCCATCGCCACGGCCCAGATGCTCAAGGCCGGCGCCAATCGAGGGGCTTCCGGGGAAAACGCCATCCGCTGTTCGGTCATGCGGGCGGACGCCATTTTAGGACCCGTCGCCATTGGTTGGCCAAACGCCATGCTCGGGGAAGTCACTCCGGCCATGGCCGAGGCGGTGATATCGAGCCCGGCGGTGAAGATTTTGGTGCCGCTGTGGCAGGAGCGGGTGGAGATTGTCGGCACGGCCAAGGAGCCTCTGCCGCATCTGGTCCGAATCGTCGTGGAAGAAAAACTCAAGGAGGTACTTAACCATGTGTGAAGCCAATGCTTATGTCGTCAAAAACGGGGAAGAGCGGCTGATCATGGAATCCGTGGACGTCGTCGAGCCCGACGGCAACGACGGTTTCCGACTCGTCGGCATCTTCGGGGACCAAATCACCGTCAGAGGCAGAATCAAACGGATGGATCTGGTTGACCATAAAATCCTCTTCGAAGGGGGAATCATGGAAGGAGAACACCCGCACACCCATCGCCACCAGCACGAACACGGCCATGAACATGCGCATCCTCACGCTCACGGGGAAGAAATCCACACCCACCCCCATGATCACCAGCACGCCCATGTTCACGATCATCAGCACAGCCATCCCGATGCTCACGGAGACGATGCCGGGGACCACGATCACAATCCCGAAGGGGAGCATGGGCCGCATCATCATCAACATGAGGGGCACGACCAGGAACCCCACGAGCATTCTCATTAGTGTCCATCCAGAAAACGACACTCAGGATGCTTCGGGGATAAGGCAAGCCCACCGGCGGTGATCGTACAAGCCGGGGTTGACGGCAACCTCGCCCTATTGTAGAAGCATGCTTTAAATTCGAGGGACCGAAGTCGCTTATGGCCGGGTGACCCGAAAAACGGGTCGGGCCGGTCGCTGACGAGACGCTCTCCCGAAAGGGGACACGCCTCACCCAGACAAGTGAAACCGTCGGGGATTTCCCCGGCTCTGACCATCCAAAAGCGCCACGAAGGCCTCGATTCCCGAAAGGGACTTGCCTTTCGTGGCTTTTTTATTTGGGAGGAAATATTCTGAGCACCCCCATCTATCCATTCACCGCCAT